>USBP01000264.1 GCA_900552985.1 uncultured Oscillospiraceae bacterium | reverse complement strand
TTTTTTGATTTACGCAAGGGGAGAGAAGGGGCTGCCTCTTGCAGCATGATCTCTATGTACAAGGGTACCCATCGGTTTTCCTTTTATGCCCTCGCCCTGGGCTGTGAAAGCGCGTTGTAGGCAGACTAATTATTTTTTAAAAGGATTTCCCCGGCGCCCACTAAGGCCGTTTCATCGGCAATGCCGTTTTTTACAACGCAACGTCCGTTGATATAAACCGAATCAATTCCCCTGGGCCGGACCGGCTCATCCCCGTTGTTTGAAATGGTTGCAGCGTCAAACAGCGTCAGATCGGCGGCGTACCCGGGCTTTAGATAGCCGCGGTGCGCAATGGAAAAGCGGTCTGCAACTGCGCCGGTCATTTTGCGCACGGTGCCCTCCAGAGGTAGCCCTCTGCCCTCGCGCGACCAAGCAAGGAATTTGGGGAAGCAGGAGTAAGCGGCGGCGTTTTGCACGCCCTTCTCTTCAATCCAGGCGTCTGTCATGAAAATAGAGGGCTCGTGGCGGATCAGCCTGGTGATAATCTCATCATTATAATAGCGGTACATATTGAGCCGCCCCTTACCCTCGCTGATATCCACAAGGCGGATATAGGCCTCCAAATCCGAAACGCCCCACTCCCGCGCAATTTCCGGCACGCGCTTGCCGCAGAGATTCTCATAGCCCTCGCCAATCCAGGCCACGAGCATATCCTCAAAGCCAAAGCCGAGCAGCTTTACGGTGATGCCGATCATCGCCCGCAGCTTCAGGAGCGTCATGCGCGTGTGGCGCTGCGCCGGCGGCAGAGAGAGATACCAGCTCGGCAAGACAACTGTGATTACGGAGACGCCGAAGGTCATGGAATACAGGTCATAGCAGAAATCGTACCCCTCCGAACGCACTTGGTCAATCAGCGCCAGGCTCTCCTCCACTGTTTTCCAAGAGGATTCCCCAACAAAAATCAGGTGGGAATACTGCATTTTTACGCCGGTGCGCTTTGTCAGCTCGATCATTTCATCCAGCGCACGCAGGTTATGCGGCCGGCCTCCAAAAGGAGGGTTATAGGAGGTGGAGGCGGCGGAGCAGGCGCGCTCATGCACTGTGAGAACTCCGCCATGCTTTGCTACAATCCGCGCCGCGCCCTCCAGTTCATCGGCTGTTGCATACCGGTCGGGCTCATACATCAGGCCAAAGGAGGCGCCAAAAGCGCCGTCCGAGAGGGACTGCTCCAGAATGGCGTCGCGCCGCTGAAGCTCGCTGTTAGTCAAGGGCCGATTTTCATAGCCGCAGATGCCAATGCGCATGGGCCCGTGCCCCTGCAGGGGAATCAGGTTGAGCGGGGTTCGGTTGGAGGCGGCCTCACACCAGCCTGCGAAGGTGGAGAAATCCCCCTGCGCATCGCCAACCTGGAACAGCCCGCTCCCCAGCAGATGCCGGTAGGGTGTGTCCCTATCGTACCCAAATGGGGCGAAGCCACAGTTGCCGACCACCTGTGTGGTGATCCCCTGCTCGGCAAAGGGGATGAAGAAGGGGAGCGGGTTTTGCCGCGCGGCGAACCAATCGTTATGCGAATGCGCGTCAATAAATCCGGGCGCCAGCGTGAGCCCCGTGCAGTCAATGCGCTCGCCGTCAAAATCCTCCGGTGCATTCCCGTGGAAGACGGCATCGATCTGCCCGCCCTGCGTAATAACACAGCCCTGATAAGCCGGTGCGCCGGAGCCGTCGACAATTATGGCGTTTTGAAAGAGTTTTTTCATGAGAAGCTCCTTTCTGTAAAATAAATTCGTTAATTAAGATACTTTTAGTATAAAATGACGAATTTTTAATGTCAAGCTCTTTTGCGCTACAATAGCGTGCGGATTGTCGAAAAGGCGCTGTGTCACACCTGAAGGGAGGAGCATACAATGGGGTAAACTGGTTTGATGGGGGCTTAAAGATGAAGCAGCAATATGACACGCGCTTTCTGGGCGCAAACACGCCGGAGGGATTTGTATCTCTGTTTGACGAGCTGTACGACCCCTCGGGGGATTGGCGCGCCTATGTAATCAAAGGGGGGCCTGGCACGGGAAAATCCGGGTTAATGCGCAGCGTGGCGGAGCAGCTGGAGCAGGCCGGCTATCAAGCGCAGCGTGTGCTTTGCTCCTCTGATCCCGCCTCTCTGGATGGCGTGATTTTTCCGCAGCTGCGCGCATGCATCGCGGATGGCACGGCGCCCCATGTGATCGAACCGCGTTTTCCGGGCGCGGTGGAGGAGCTTATAAATCTGGGCGCCTGCTGGAATGCGGAGCAGCTGCGTGCGCATGCGGATGGCATCCGTGCCGCTTCCATCAAAAACAGCGCTTACCACCAGCGCTGCGTCGGCTTCCTTTCCGCCGCCGGATCATTGGCGAATGACACACTGCGGATTGCCCTGGAATGCATCAATGCGGATAAAATTGCCGCATATGCCTCCCGCTTTGCGGCGAGGGAGTTCGGAACGGGGCACGGGCGTGTCGGCCGGGAGAGCCGATGCTTTTTGAGTGCAATCACACCGGAAGGGCTTGTCGTGTGTTACGACACGGTTTCCTGCCTGTGCAGCCGGGTAATCGCAGTGGATGATGCGTATGGCGCCGTATCCTCCCTGCTGTTGGAGCGGCTGCGCTCCTATGCGCTGGCTGCCGGCCTGGATGTGACAGTCTGTCTCTGCCCGATGAGCGCGGGGAAACGGATTGAGCATCTGCTGATCCCCTCAGCCGGTTTATGCCTGTTTACGGCAAACCGGTTCCATCCCGCACCGGAAACGCCGCTGCGCCGGATTCATGCACGGCGGTTTATGGACGCCGAGCTTCTGAAAACGCACCGCTACCGGCTGCATTTCAACGCGAAAGCAGAGATGGAGCTGCTCAAGGAGGCCGTGCATATGCTGGAAAACGCAAAACAGACACATGATGCGCTGGAGGCTTTTTATATCCCTGCAATGGATTTCAAAAAGGTGGAGAAAAAAGGCGCGCAGCTTGTACGGGAGCTTTTGACCCGCGGGGAGCAACTTGGACAGGAGGGGTAGGGCCAAAAATCAGACGTCAGACGTGGGAGCCGGAAGCAGTTACCTCAGAGACGGTAACAGAAAGCATTTTAACGGCTAGATTTTTA
>USBP01000263.1 GCA_900552985.1 uncultured Oscillospiraceae bacterium | reverse complement strand
TACGGCACGCCGCACATGGGCGCGCGCTCCTCCTGGCCGCAGTCGCGCCCGGTGAGCACCAGCTCCAGCTCACGCGAGACCGTTTTCGCATCCTCGAAGAACATCTCATAGAAATCCCCCAGGCGGAACATGAGAATCGCATCGGGATATTGCTCCTTGACCTTCAGATATTGCTGCATCATCGGCGTAAGCGGCGCCATGCTGAACCCTCCTGCTGCGAGTCTTGATAGAGAAATGCCTGATCCGCGCCCGGCATCCGCAGTCCGACACCCGGTGCCTGACCGCTGCCGCCTGCAATCAGCAGCCGCTGCACGCAGAGCAGTTGCCGCCGCAGTCGTGCTGCGGCTCGCAGGTGGCGGGATCCTCCCCGTTGACGCAGAGGGTCAGAATCTGCATCAGGTAGTTCATCATGCCGTCCACTTCCTTGCGGGCAACCTCATAGTTTATCATATTGGGGTTTTGCATCACCTGCGCATAGATCGCCCGGAACTGCTGGTCGTAATCCTGCATCTTCTCGTCGCTGGGCGTTTCCTTCTGCGCCTCCTGCTGATAATTCATCTGGATGAGGTTCAGCTCGCCAATGAGGTCGTTGAGCGCCTTATCCGCCTCGTTGGCCTCGCGGGCCTTCTTGAAGTTGAGATAACGCTCGTCCTGCTGAATCGCGGCGCCAAGCTCGCGCGCCATTTTGATAATGTCCATTTCAAAATCTCCTTAACATCAAATAAATTTATGATTTCAACCGCCCATCAGGGGCGGGCGAAAACGAACCAGGAGCACTTTTTGTGAAGCGGCTGCGGCCGGTATCACTGCGGCTCCAACTGCCCGCGCAGAATCCACGCGAGCGCTTCGGTCACTGTCACCTCGGCAAAGGAGCCGATCAGTGCGCTCTGCCCGGGGAATTCAATGACAACGTTCCCCTCCGTGCGGCCTGCAAGCAGGCCTTCTCTTTTACCCGGCCCCTCCACCAGCACTCGAAAGCGTTTGCCCAGCAGCTTCTGATTGCGCTGGCCGGCCACGCGCTCCTGCAAATTGGTCAGCTCACGGAACCATCTCCCCTTTTCCTCCCGTGAGACAGGATCCGGCATGGTTGCAGCGGGCGTGCCTGCACGCGGAGAAAAAAGGAAGGTGAACAGGGAGGTGAAGCCGACCTCCTCCACCAATGACAGCGTATCCTGAAACTCCGCATATGTCTCGCCGGGGAAGCCGACGATCACATCGCTGGTCAGGGAGAGCTCCGGCATAACCCTGCGCGCATAGCGCACAAGCTCGAGATATTGCTCGCGCGTGTAGCGGCGGTTCATCTCCCTGAGCACCCGGTTATTACCGGATTGGAACGGCAGATGCAGATGCTTTGCCACCTTGCCGCAGGCCGCCATTGTGTCGAGCAGCTCGTGTGTGCAGTCCTTCGGGTGCGATGTCATAAACCGGATGCGAAAGTCGCCCGGCAGGGCGTTGATTTCGCGCAGCAGCTGCGCGAAGGCAACCGGTGTCTCCAGATTTTTGCCATAGGAGTTGACGTTCTGCCCCAGCAGCGTGATATCCCGATAGCCTGCCTCTACCAGAGAACGCGCCTCCTTCAGCACTGCATCCAGCGTGCGGCTGCGCTCCCGGCCGCGCACATAAGGGACAATGCAATAGCTGCAAAAATTGTTGCAGCCGTACATCACAGGAAGAAACGCCTTGAAGGAGCTGTCCCTCCGGACAGGCAATCCCTCCACAATGCCGCCCGTCTCATCCGGCAGCTCAAATACGCGCCCCTTCCCACAGAGCGTGCGATATAAAAGCTCCGGCAAACGGTGAATGACATGCGTGCCAAACACGAGATCAACAAACGGATAGCTTTTTCGGATTTTTTCCGCCACACTTGGCTGCTGCATCATACACCCGCACAGGGCGACGACCATGCCCGGCCGGACGGCCTTCACATTTTTAAGAGCGCCGACGTTGCCGAGCACGCGATCCTCCGCGTGCTCACGGATGGCACAGGTGTTGTAGAGCACCAAATCGGCGTTTTCCACTGCGTCTGTAAAGCCGTAACCCATTGCGGCGAGCATTCCCTTCATGCGTTCACCGTCTGCAACATTGCCCTGGCAGCCATAGGTATGCACAAAGGCGCGCGGGGCGCCACCATAGCGCGCGCTTAAAACAGTGTGCAGGAGGGCCGTGTACTCCTCCTGCGTTTTCGCAGGCATACAGTTTTTTTCCACGTTTTGAAGCAATCCGAGTTCCTCCGTCTCTATGTTTGGCGGGCCTGACCCTTTTGGGAAAAAACTTCATAGATTCTGTTTATTATACTACGAATTGTGGTTCTCCGCAAGTCAAAAGCGCATATGCTGTGGCAAATAGGAATGCATTCGGTTTCCCCTCCCAATTGATTGGCTACGATTTTTCGTAACTAATTATCGAAATCATGTTGCATTTATAAAATAATATGCTATAATACAAATGAATCCAATGGTTTATAAAAAATATGCAAAAGTAGTAAAATAAATGACTTGGGTATTTACTATTAGATATGATCGTGATATAATAGTTTTAATAGTGTAAAGGTGTTTGCAAACCAGGAGGCTTTTCCACATGGTGCAAATCCAAGCGGCAAGGTCTCGGACTGGCAAACAGCATTTCTTGCTTAGGATTCATATTCACCAGAGAAAGGAGTCTGCCCCATGGGAAGTGCCAAAGACAATTTTAAAAAAGGTGCTGTTGAGATGCTCCTGCTGACAATGCTGTGCGAGGAGGATATGTACGGCTACCAGATGGCCCAACTGGTTAAGAAACGCAGCAAGGGGGAGATTATGATCCCCGAAGGGTCCATGTACCCGACCCTGTACCGTCTGATGAGCAAGGGGTATATCACAGATCATCAATCCACCTCCGGGCGCCGTCAGCTCCGTGTTTATTATCATATTGAGCCTGCGGGACGCGAGCACCTGGAACAAATCCGTAAGGATTATTTTGACGTCAACCGCGGCATCCAGATGGTGATGGACAAAAGCGCCGAGGTCATCCGCAACCTGATGGAGGATCAGTAAAGCCTTTGCGCTTCGCGCGTAGCAGCGTTGGCGGCACTTACAGCTGGAGTCATAGAATGTGCATGACATACGCCGCACACGGC
>USBP01000262.1 GCA_900552985.1 uncultured Oscillospiraceae bacterium | reverse complement strand
GGCAGCCGCTTTGCGGCCGGGCTGACGCGGCTCGGCCAGGAGGTGGTTCGGGAGATGGAGCGCCTCGGCATGGCGGTAGACGTCTCCCACTTGAGCCGGCGTGGCTTTTGGGAGGTGGCGTCGCTTACGCAGCGGCCCTTCCTGGCCTCGCACTCCAATTGCAACGCCGTGCATCGGCACCGGCGCAATCTGACGGACCGGCAAATCCGCTGCATTGCTTCGCGCGGCGGAGTGATCGGGATAAACCTTTATCAGTCTTTTCTCGGCAAACCGGGCGACACCGGATTTGCGGCCGCCTGGCGCCATATTGAGCGCCTGCTCGCGCTGGGCGCTGCGGATACGATTGCGCTCGGCAGCGATTTTGACGGCTGCGAGATGAACCCGGTCTTTGCGGGGGTGGAAAAGCTGGAAGCATTTCAGGCTTATCTGCTGGAGCGGGGCCTGCCGCAGGAACAGGCGGACGCGCTTTTTTATAAAAATGCGGAAAAATTTTTTCAAACCCTTTTACAGCCGTAAACGGATATGTTAAAATGAAGCCCGTAGAGGGGCGGCGGCTTTATGATCCGCCGAATGAGATGGAAAGAATGTAGATAAAGGAGCTTGAAAGATGCTGTATACGAGCACCAGAGATAAAAACGTGCATGTGTCTGCCGCGCAGGCGATCACACAGGGGATTTCCGCAGAGGGCGGCCTGTTTGTGCCGGAGGAGATTCCGAAGCTGACGCTGGAGCAGATCGCTTCGCTTGCAAAGCTCAGCTATATTGAGCGGGCCAAAGCGGTGTTGTCGCTGTACCTAACGGATTTTACGCCTGAGGAGCTGGATCGTTGCGTCAGCGGGGCTTATGCGCCGGGCAAATTCAGCTCGCCGAAGGTGGCGCCGCTGGCGCACCTGTCTGAGAGTGTGCATGTGCTGGAGCTGTGGCGCGGGCCAACCTGTGCCTTTAAGGATATGGCGCTCCAGCTTCTTCCGTATCTGCTGACGGTGTCTGCCTCAAAAACGGCGGAGGGGAAAACGATCGTGATTCTTGTCGCTACCTCTGGAGACACGGGCAAGGCGGCGCTGGAAGGGTTTAAGGATGTGCCCAATACAAAAATCCTCGTTTTTTACCCGGAGGATGGCGTCAGCCCCATGCAGAAGCTGCAGATGACGACACAGGAGGGCGAAAATGTGGCTGTGTGCGCCATACGCGGCAATTTTGACGATGCGCAGACAGGCGTGAAAGCGATCTTTACCGATCCGGCCATTGCCGCACGTCTGGCGGAGAAAAATATGATGTTTTCCTCTGCCAATTCGATCAACTGGGGGCGGCTTGTCCCGCAGATTGTCTATTACATTTCCGCCTACTGCGATCTGCTCAATGACGGCTGCCTTTCGCTTGGGGATAAAATGAATGTGGTCGTCCCCACGGGCAATTTTGGGAATATCCTCGCTGCATACTATGCGCGAAGGATGGGGCTTCCGATCAAAAAGCTGGTCTGCGCCTCCAATGCGAATAATGTTCTGACGGATTTCCTGCAAACCGGCCGGTATGACCGTAACCGCAGCTTTTATACCACTACATCCCCCTCGATGGATATCCTGATCTCGAGTAACTTGGAGCGTCTGCTGTTTGACCTGTGCGGGCGCGATGATGCGCAGGTGCGTGATTGGATGGAAAGCCTGAAGCAGGAGGGCGCTTATGATGTGGGCAGGCCGATGCTCAACAAGCTGCAAATGCTTTTTGATGCGGGCTGCTGCAATGACGGGCGCACGAAAACGACGATCCGTGAGACCTGGCACCATATGAATTATCTGTGCGATACGCATACGGCGGTGGCAGTGGATGTATGCAAGCAGTATCTGCTGCGCACAGGGGATAATACGCCGGTGATTATCGCTTCCACGGCCAGCCCCTTTAAATTTTCAGCAAGCGTGCTCGCCGCAGTGAAGAGCGGGCCGGCGGAAAGCACAGATGAATTTGGTATGGTGCAGGAGCTCTCCGACCTTACGGGAGAAACAGCGCCGGCCCAGCTTGTGGGCCTCGCACAAAAGAAACAGCGTTTTACTCAGGTCTGCGGGCGTGATGAGATGCAGGAGGTTGTCTATCGTATGCTTGGCATTCAGGCATAACGGCGGATGTATGAAAGGCTGCTGCAAAGCCCTTTGCGGCAGCCTCGCGCGCTTTTTAACTGTTTTTGAAATTTACTGCATGCCGTTATCCGGCTCATAGGTCGCGCACTCCGTCTCAGACGAACAGCACGCGTTGCGCGGCCCGATCTCGATCTTTCCGGCCATGCATTTTGTGTGGCCGTCATGATATGCGCAGCTCGTCACGCTGCAGGTGATATCGCTGATTTCCCGGATGTGTTCCTTGCCCATCGTAACGCCTCCTTTCGCGGCGCGTTGCGCGCCCGCAGTTGGGAAAACACTGATCCAACCACACCCAGCGGAGCAAGGCGTATGCTGCGGGCTTTTGCGGAGCCCTTTCAAATGCCTGCATCCGAAAGGATGGATGCGTTGTCTCCGAGGCCTTTTCGGAATCTATCCCACAGCGCATTGATTGCATCAGTGCTTTCTTTAGCTTTTGCATTGCCTGCGCTTCTATGCGGAGTGTCTGAAAGGAAAAATTTTTGAATTGTAAAAAGACCAGGAGGGCCCGTTTCATGTCGCTTTTTGCTATTGCGGATACGCATCTTTCGCTGGCCGCAGATAAATCAATGGAGATTTTCCCGGGCTGGCAGGATTATGTAACGCGGCTGGAAAATAACTGGCGCGCTGTGGTAGGAGCGGCGGATACGGTCGTTATTGCAGGCGATGTTTCTTGGGGGATGAGCTTGGAAGGCGCGCTGCGTGATTTTCAGTTCCTGGATGCGCTGCCTGGTAAAAAGCTGATTTTCAAAGGGAACCACGACTATTGGTGGGCGACGCGGAAAAAGATGGATTGCTTTTTTGAGGAGCATTCGCTTGTTTCCCTGCGGGTTGTGCATAACGATGCGGTTGAGGTGGACGGCATCGCCGTCTGCGGCACGCGCGGCTGGTTTTTCGACGCGGAGGCGGATGCCGAGAAAAAGGTTGTTCAGCGCGAGGCGGGCAGGCTGCGCACCTCCATCCGGGCAGCAAAATTACTCGGCGGGGAGCCAGTCGC
>USBP01000261.1 GCA_900552985.1 uncultured Oscillospiraceae bacterium | reverse complement strand
TTCTCTGGCGGCTCTGGATGCCGAACGCGACAAGCTTAAGGGGGATATCGCCCGGCTGGCCAAGAGCGAGGAGGAGGCAGCCAACAACTACGAACTTCACGAGCGTTCCTGCGGGCGCCGCCTCGCCCGCCTGACGGCTCATCTCCAAAATCGCCTGCGATGCAACGGTAAAATAATCCGCCGCGCCGGAATACCGCAGGGAAACGGCGCTGTCCACATATTTCAGATCGGGCAAATAAATATCGATCAAGCCCTCCAGCTCCCGCAGCGTTTCTACGCGGTCATAGCCGCCGGAATTATAGACGACCGGCACAGGCGAGCGGTAGCGGCGCAGCACCTGCGCAAGCATGGGCGCATAATGGGTTGGGTTGACCAGATTGAGATTATGCGCCCCCTGCTCAATCAGCTGGTCAAACATGCGCATCAAATTCTCCGGTGTGACAGGCGCGCCAAACCGGCCGAGGCTGATTTTTTGATTTTGGCAATAAACACACCGCAGAGAACAGCCGGAGAAAAAGACGGCCCCCGAGCCGTTTTGCCCGCTGATGCAGGGCTCCTCCCAGTAATGCAGCGCAGCGCGCGCCACGACAAAGCCCACCGGCATCCCACAGGCGCCCTTTGAATCGCCTCCCTCCTCCCGCAGGGTACGGCAGCGCCGTGGGCAAGCTTCGCAGATAAAGGATTGCATCCTACTCTCTCCTTTCCCCCAAGCATCATAAAACACAGCTGTGCAAAAGGCAAGCAAAAAGGCATGAAAATCTGATTCCCCGCTTAACAAATACCGGCATTTGGAGTATAATAGGCGCAGAGAAACGCACACTTTTTATCCAGATGAAGAACAGGAGCGGTTTTTATGACGAAAATTCTCGCGCACCGCGGAGCGAACAAGCACGCGCCGCAAAACACGCTGCCCGCCTTTCTCAAGGCCATTGAGCTTGGCGCGGACGGTGTGGAAAACGACGTCCACCTGACGAAGGACGGCCAGCTGGTCATCTGCCACAACTATACGATTGATGAAACCTCCAACGGCACAGGCAGCATTACCGACTATACGCTGGAGGAGCTTAAAAAATTCGATTTTGGAGCCTATTTCTCCCCTGCATTTGCGGGCACGCAAATCCCCACGCTCGATGAATTCCTGGAGATTGCCGACCCCTTTCAGATCATCAATGTGGAAATCAAAAGCCCAAAATCCGGCGAGAAGGAGATTGTCCGTAAAACCATTGAATGTGTGAAAGCGCACCGCCTGTTTGACCGCCTGATCATATCAAGCTTTGACCCGCGCCTGCTCGTAGAGGCAAAGGAGATTGACCCTGCCACCCGCACCGGTTTTTTATACTCCCCGGATTCCCCGGTGATCGAGCAGGTTTACGACGACCCGATCGCTTATGCAAAAGGAATCCATGCGGACGCACTGCATCCGCTTATCGCCTATGTGGATGAGGATTACATAGAGGAGTGCCACAAAGCAGGCATCATTGTGAACCCTTGGACCGTCAATCTGGAGGAAGCCATGCGCCTTTGCAGCGAGTGGGGGTCAGACGGAATCATCACGGATACGCCGGATATCGCCGTGCAGGAAATCCGTAAATAACCGCCCCTTTCATCGCCTTACAAAACGCGCCCTCCCCCGTGCCGCCAGGCAGCATGGGGGAGGGCTTCTTCTATGCCGTAAAGCGGCAGCTTATTTTTTCTCCGCAATCTCAAGCAGTGCGCGGGCAAGGAAATCATCGACCGCCATTGTGCCGATATCCCCCTCGCTGCGGCGGCGGACGGACACCGTGCCGCCCTCCGCCTCCTTATCGCCGATGACAAGCATATACGGGATTTTTTGCAGCTGCGCCTCACGGATCTTATAGCCGATCTTCTCGCTGCGCTCATCGAGCTCCACGCGAAGCCCTGCGTCAAACAGCTTCTGATAAACCTCACGCGCCCTCTCATGGTGCCGCTCGGAGATGGGCAAAATGCGGGCTTGCTCCGGCGCCAGCCACAGCGGGAACGCGCCCGCATATTTTTCAATCAGCAGCGCAAGCGTCCGCTCATAGCAGCCGATGGAGGTGCGGTGGATAATATAGGGGTTCTTTTTAACGCCATCCCGATCCGTATACTCCATTCCAAACTTCTCCGCCAACATCTGATCGATCTGGATGGTGATAAGCGTATCCTCTTTGCCATGGACATTTTTAATCTGAATATCGAGCTTTGGCCCGTAGAACGCGGCCTCGCCTACGCCCACGGCATAGTCCAGCCCCAGGTGATCCAGAATTTTTTGCATCACGCCCTGCGCCTCCGCCCATTGTTCGGGCGTGCCAATATATTTTTCGCGGTCGTCCGGATCCCACTGGGAAAAGCGGTAGGATACATCCTCGTACAGTCCCACCGTTTTCAACATAAAAATGGCCAGCTCCAGACAGCCTTTGAATTCCTCCTCCAGCTGCTCGGGCGTGCACATCAGATGGCCCTCGGAAATTGTGAACTGCCGCACGCGGATCAGCCCATGCATTTCGCCGGAGGCCTCGTTGCGGAAAAGCGTGGAGGTTTCGTTGTAGCGCAGGGGCAGGTCGCGGTAAGAGCGCGATTTATTCAGATACGCCTGATACTGGAACGGACAGGTCATCGGGCGCAGGGCAAATACCTCATCATCCTTCTCCTCATCGCCCAGCACAAACATGCCATCCTTATAATGATCCCAATGGCCGGATATCTTATAGAGATCGCTCTTTGCCATAAACGGCGTTTTCGTCAGCAGCCATCCTCGCTTTTGCTCCTCATCCTCCACAAAGCGCTGCAAAATCTGAACGATACGCGCGCCCTTGGGCAGCAGGATCGGCAGCCCCTGGCCAATCACATCGGAGGTTGTAAAAAGCTCCAGCTCGCGGCCGAGCCTGTTGTGGTCCCGCTTTTTGGCCTCTTCCAGGCGGGCCAGGTGCTCCTCCAGCGCTGATTGCTTCGGGAACGCCGTACCGTAGATGCGCTGGAGCATCTTATTCTTCGCATCGCCGCGCCAGTAGGCGCCCGTGCAGTTTGTAAGCTTAAAGGCCTTTACACGTCCGGTGTCCGGGATATGCGGCCCTGCACACAGCTCTGTGAATTCCCCTTGCCGGTAAAAGGAGATCTGCTCTCCCTTG
>USBP01000260.1 GCA_900552985.1 uncultured Oscillospiraceae bacterium | reverse complement strand
GTTTGTGCGCTCGCTTGCCCGCAAATCGGGCAAGTCCCCTCACGGGCCCGCCGGAGATGCGCGGAGCCTGCCGCCGCTGGCCTACTGGTAGAGAGTTCCTCAGAGCAAAGACTGAAGGCCCCGGGAGGTTTCTCCCGAGGCCTGTAAGTCGTTCGGAGTATCAAGCGTGGAGATAGGCTCAGGCGGCAACAGCGGTTTTCAGCGCCATGGCCGCACCTCAAGCAAGATTATAGTCGTTATAACAATCATTCGGAAGGCTGTCTCTTGCAACACGCCCGTTTTTGAAACCTGTGAGGCGTATCGGGAAGGGGTAAAGCGCCTGAGTCTGCCAATCCGTAGTAGCAATTTTAGTAGCATGGTTTTTATGCAATCAGTTTAGCCGGTTCAAATGCGCTCCGGATTGGGAAAGCTCTTCGACGATATCCAAAAAATGAGGCAGCGGGCAGGGCTCTGAAAAATCCTTTTAAAACCGCATCCCTACAGCGTTTTCCGCTCCTCTAAAGCAGGCCGGAGCCCCATGCGCTCTGCCGCTTTCTTCGGCCGGGCGGAGAAAAAGGCATCCTGCTTTCACGCCGCCAAAAGGGGGGGAGTGTTTGGCTAGTAGTCAAACACTCCCGCAATTTATGCAAAAATTTGTAATAATTATATATATTCCGTGTGCATAACGTATAAATATTCTGCTTTTCTCCTTTTCCGCAGGCCGTTATCCCGGCTAAAAACAGTGCGTAGTAGCAAATGTAGTAGCAGACCGCCGGACCCGCTCTCGCAGCTCCGGGCCGTGGGCGGGCAAGCGCATTGCCCGCCCAGGTCAAAAAACAAAGCAACAGCGCCGTTTTGCAAAGCTTTTTCACACTTGCAAAACGGCGCTGTTGCTTCATTCTTTGGCGCGCTGGAAGGGACTCGAACCCCCGACCTTTTGGTTCGTAGCCAAACACTCTATCCAGCTGAGCTACCAGCGCGTATGGAGCATCATGTCCACACACAGCCTCTTGACTGCCCAAGTATCATACCACATCTTTTCGGAAAATGCAACTCCCAAATTCAATTTTTTTGCGAGATTCCTGCTCTTTTTCATTTTACGGTGGAATCCTTCCTGCAAAATTCGTTGACAGTGTGGGCGCTGTATACTATAATAAAGTGTATTTTGGCCTTGCAGAGACGCTTTTCATCCAGGGCGGCTCTGCGCTGAAGAGAGCCGCTCAGCAGGCGCTTTCTTCCCTTATTTTTGGAGGTGCGTTTGAATTGGTTAAAGCGATTGTCGGCGCAAACTGGGGCGATGAGGGCAAGGGCAAGATCACAGATCTCTTTGCCAGCGAATCGGACATTGTCATCCGTTTTCAGGGCGGTGCAAACGCAGGGCACACGATTATTAATGATTACGGCCGTTTCGCGCTGCACCTGCTTCCCTCCGGCGTCTGTTATCAGCACACGATGAATATCATCGGCAACGGCGTGGCGCTGGATATCCCAAAGCTAATCGCTGAAATCAAGAGCGTGACAGATAAGGGTGTGCCTGCGCCGCACATCATGGTGTCCGACCGCGCGCAGGTGATGATGCCCTACCATGTGCTGCTGGATACCTATGAGGAGGAGCGTTTGGCGGAGCAGAAATTTGGCTCCACCAAATCCGGCATCGCTCCGTTTTATTCCGATAAATATGCGAAGATCGGCTTTCAGGTTAACGAGCTGTTTGACGAGGCATATTTAAAAGAAAAGCTTGCTCGGGTGCTGGAGGTCAAAAACCTGCTGCTGGAGCACGTCTACCATAAGCCTCTGCTGGATTTGGAAGAGATATTTGCCACGCTGCTGACATACCGCGACATGGTTGCGCCGTATGTAGGCGATGTCAACGCTTATCTGCACGAAGCGCTGAAGGCCGGCAAAAATATTCTGCTGGAAGGCCAGCTCGGTTCCCTGAAGGATCCGGATTTCGGCATCTATCCGATGGTCACCTCCTCCTCAACGCTGGCAGGCTATGGCGCCGTCGGCGCGGGTATCCCGCCCTATGAGATCAAGGAGATTGTAGCGGTGACAAAGGCGTATTCCAGCGCGGTCGGCGCAGGCGAATTTGTCTCGGAAATTTTTGGGGAAGAAGCCCGCCTCATGCGCGATCACGGCGGTGATAAGGGCGAATATGGCGCGACGACGGGCCGCCCCATGGGCTGGTTTGACTGCGTAGCCACCCGTTACGGCTGCCGTGTGCAGGGCGCGACGCAGGTGGTGCTCACGGCGCTGGACTGCCTATCCTATCTCGATGAGATCAAGGTGTGCACCGGCTATGAGATCGACGGTGTCGTGACCAGGGATTTCCCCGTGACCACAAAGCTCAGAAAGGCGAAGCCCGTGCTGCAGACGCTGCCCGGTTTCAAGACGGATATCCGCGGCATCGGGCGGTTTGAAGACCTGCCCAGGGCAGCGCAGGATTATGTTGCGTTTATCGAGCGGGAGATCGGCGTGCCGATCACCATGGTCTCCAACGGCCCGAAGCGCAGCGAGATCCTCAAGCGTAAATAATCGCAGGGACGCCGGTTCCATCACGCTGACGATTCGCGTTCAAAACCAATTTACAGTTTGTGGTTTCTGCTTCGCGTACGGCGTGAGCCGGCGATTCCTTTTTGTCTTGAATCTGAGAGAAAGGCGGTTCCCCCTGCATGTATGAATCTATCCTGGTGCTTGATTTCGGCGGCCAGTATAATCAGCTGATTGCCCGCCGTGTGCGCGAGCAGAATGTTTACGCCGAGGTGAAGCCCTATACGACCCCACTTGCCGAAATACGGGCGCAACACTACAAGGGCATTATTTTCACCGGCGGGCCCAATAGTGTGTATGATCCGGCCTCCCCGCACTATGAGCAGGGGATTCTGTCACTCGGTGTACCGGTGCTTGGCATCTGCTACGGCGCGCAGCTCATCGCCTGGCTGGAGGGCGGCGAAATCGCTGCGGCGGAGAATGGCAGCGAATACGGCAAAGTAGAGATGCATACAGACGCAGACAGCCCATTGTTCCAAGGTATTCCGGCATGCAGCCAGTGCTGGATGAGCCATACGGATTTTATCAAAACCCCGCCCGTGGGCTACCGCGTTACTGCGCGGACAAATGCCTGCCCCACGGCGGCGATGGAAAATGCAGA
>USBP01000259.1 GCA_900552985.1 uncultured Oscillospiraceae bacterium | reverse complement strand
GCGGCTGCCGGCTGCCCAGGCCGGTAACGGCTGAGCTGATTGAGAATTTTTATGCGATTACAGAGCATACGTTTCTGGGGCAGCCGGTGGCGAATATCAACCTGGTGCTCATCAAACGGCTCACACCCCTGCTGGGCTCTGACGCGGCGCTGATGCAGCAAATTTTGATCGCGCTTTCAGAGCTTGCATGGGACGCGGCAAAGGAAGAGATTCTGCTGGAAGGGCAGACGAACCTCCTGCATCACCGCGAGCTGGGAGACAACGCCTATGAGCTGCTTGAATTTTTGGGGAGCGGCGAGCCAATGAGCCAGCTGCTTTCCACCACGGGCTCCGGTCCCCTGCGTGTAATCATCGGGCGCGAAACCCCATTTCATGAGCTGGAAAACTCCAGCCTGATTGTGGCTCGCTATACCATTGCAGGCCGGCGGGGCGGCGTGCTGGGCATCATTGGCCCCACGCGTATTGATTATGCAAAGCTGATTCCGAATGTGGAATACCTGACGAAGCTGGTCGGCCGCCTGCTTGGCGAGGCGCTGGGCGGCGGCGAAGGCTCCGGGCCGGGGGAACCATAGCGGTAAGGACTGACAAAATGCAAGAAAGGACGGATGGAGCGCATGAATACAACGCAGGGCGCTGAGCAGGAGAAGGAGAATGCCGGGCAGCAGCCGGAGGCAGCAGCCCCAGAGCAGGAAAAAGAAGCTCCAAAGCGCAAGGACAAAAAAGAGAAGAAGGATCAGGCGGCAAAGCTGCAGGAGCAGCTTGACGCGATGCAGAAGGAACTGGACGCCCAGAAGGATCAATATCTGCGGCTTGCCGCGGAGTACGACAATTTCCGCAAGCGCTCGCAGCGCGAACGGGAGGCGGCGTTCAACGATACCAAGGCATCCGTTTTGGCAGAGGTTTTGCCGGTGATTGATAACTTTGAGCGCGCTGCGCAGAACCGGGAAGCGAGCTATGAGGATTTTCAAAAGGGTATCTCCATGACCTTTCAGCAGCTGATGGAAATCATGAAGAAGCTTGGCGTGGAGGCCTTTGGCGCAGAAGGCGATCCCTTCGACCCAAACATCCACAACGCAGTGATGCATGTGGAGGATGAAGCGCTTGGCGAAAACGTTGTAACAGATGTGTTCAGCAAGGGCTACAGGCTGGGCGACCGGGTGCTGCGCCATGCGATGGTCAAGGTTGCAAACTAGGGACCTCTGCTTGATTCCGGCGCCTTGGGGCGAGGGAGCGTTGCTCTACAAACCCTCAGGCGCAAAAACGTAAAGCAAATCAGCGGGAATCCGCTTGATCTGATATAAATTTTGAAAAAATCAACCGGTACTAATTGGGAGGCTGTTTCTTATGGCAAAAGTAATTGGCATTGATTTAGGCACAACAAACTCTTGTGTGGCAGTGATTGAAGGCGGCGAGCCGGTCGTTATTCCGAATGCGGAAGGCGCGCGCACAACGCCGAGCGTGGTTGCGTTCTCCAAGACGGGCGAACGCATGGTCGGCCAGGTGGCAAAACGCCAGGCTATCACCAATCCGGATCGCACGGTTTCTTCCATCAAACGGCAGATGGGTTCTGATTATCATGTATCGATCGACGGCAAAAAGTATACTCCGCAGGAAATTTCCGCTATGATCCTGCAAAAGCTGAAAACGGATGCCGAGGCTTATCTGGGCGATAAGGTAACGGAGGCCGTTATCACGGTGCCGGCTTATTTTACCGATTCCCAGCGCCAGGCAACAAAGGATGCGGGCAAGATCGCGGGCCTGGAGGTCAAGCGCATCATCAACGAGCCCACGGCCGCAGCGCTTGCCTATGGCATCGATAAGGAGACCGACCAGAAGGTGATGGTCTACGACCTTGGCGGCGGCACGTTCGATGTGTCCATCATCGAGATGGGAGACGGCGTGCAGGAGGTGCTTGCCACAGCAGGCAACAACCACCTCGGCGGAGACGACTTCGACCAGCGCGTGATCGACTGGCTGGCAGATAATTTCAAAAAGGAGCAGGGCGTTGATCTGCGCGGCGACAAAATGGCCATGCAGCGCCTGAAGGAAGCGGCGGAGAAGGCAAAGATCGAGCTCTCCGGCGTGACCACCTCCAACATCAGCCTGCCCTTCATCACAGCGGACGCCAACGGCCCGAAGCATTTGGAGGCAACGCTTACCCGCGCCAAGTTTAACGAGCTGACTGCCGACCTGGTAGAGAGCACGATGGGCCCTGTGCGTCAGGCAATGTCCGACTCCGGCTTGAAAAACAGCGAAATCGACAAGGTGCTGATGGTAGGCGGCTCCTCCCGCATTCCTGCGGTGCAGGAGGCCATTCAGAAGTATATGGGCAAGGAGCCCTTTAAGGGCATCAATCCTGACGAGTGCGTCGCTATCGGCGCCGCGCTGCAGGCGGGCGTGCTCGGCGGCGAGGTCAAAGGCCTGCTGCTGCTTGACGTAACCCCGCTGTCGCTGGGCATCGAGACCATGGGCGGCGTCAACACCAAAATCATTGAGCGCAACTCCACCATCCCGATCAAAAAGAGCCAGATCTTCTCCACCGCAGCCGACAACCAGCCCTCCGTTGAGGTGCATGTGCTGCAGGGCGAGCGCGAGATGGCAAAGGATAATAAAACGCTCGGCGTATTCCATCTGGATGGAATTTTACCGGCCCGTGCCGCAGATTGAGGTCACGTTTGATATTGACGCCAACGGCATCGTCCACGTTTCCGCAAAGGATTTGGGCACTGGTAAGGAGCAATCCATTTCCATCACCTCTTCAACCAATATGTCCAAAGAGGATATCGAAAAGGCCGTGAAGGAGGCCGAACGGTATGCAGAGGAGGATAAGCAGCGCCGCGAGGAGATTGATGCGCGCAACAACGCCGACCAGCTCGTATACCAGTGCGAAAAGGTGATCAGCGAGGAAGGCGATAAATTCCCCGAGGCTGATAAAAAGGAGCTTCAGGAAAAGACGGACGCCCTGAAGGAAGCGCTGAAGGGCCAGGATCTCAACCTTATCAAATCCCGCCAGGAAGAGCTGACGAAAAAATTCTATGAGATTTCTGAAACGCTCTATAAGGCCGCGCAGCCGCAGGGTGAAGCGCAGGATGCCGGCACGGCGGGCGGCCAGCAGGCCGGGCCCGACATGGGCG
>USBP01000258.1 GCA_900552985.1 uncultured Oscillospiraceae bacterium | reverse complement strand
CCAGGCGCCACAGGGAGGTGCCCCAGCTGCCGTAGATGGTCTTCTGGCCATGGATGATATCCGGGGACGGGTTGAAGGTGCAGGTGTTGCCCTCGCCGACAAACGCGATCTTGCCATAGCTTCTTGTGCCGCGGATGGCCAGCTGGCGGCCCTGATCGCTCGCAGAGCAGTCAACCGCCTTCTCCGCGCCCTTGCCGCCGGTAACGGAGAGGATTTTCTCCAGCGCTGTATCATCGGATTTAAAGACGTAATCCGCCAAACCGAGATCCTGTGCGATCTTCAGGCGGGAATCATCGTACTCCACGCCGATGAGCTTATCGGCGCCCATCGCGCGGGCCAGCTGAAGGGCAGCCAGGCCGACCGGGCCCAGGCCGACGACTAGCACGGTATCGTCTCCGCCGACGGTGATCTTTTCCAGCGCCTCATAAACGGTGCCGAAGCCGCAGGCGACCTGCGCGCCGTCCACATAGGTCAGCTCATCCGGCAGCGGGATGAGATCCTTCTCCTCCGCAAGGATGTAGGGCGCCATGCCGCCGTTGCGCTGCCAGCCGTAGGCCTGACGGTGCTCGGACGTGCAGGAGATGGCATAGCCGCGCCGGCAGTCATAGCACAGGCCGCAGCCGCTGATGTGATAGATGATGACACGGTCGCCTTTCTTGAAACGGCGCAGGCCCTCTCCCTCCTCCACGATAACGCCACAGGGCTCATGGCCGGCGATGGTGCCGTCAATGTAGCCCTCCGCGCCCTTACCGGTGTGCTCGCGATAGATGCAGCGGATATCGCTGCCGCAGATGGTGGAGGCCATCGTCTGAATTAAGACCTGACCGTGGCCGGGCTTTGGAATGTCGAACTCCTTGAACTCGACCGTGCTGTTGCCGGGGAGCGTCGCTCCGATCATTTTACCTTCCATTACGCATTCTCCTTGATCCATTTGTTATCTTTATCAATCCAGTGATCCAATTTACCATTGAGATCCCAGAGATCTTTCCAATCATCGGAACCCGGCCAGAGGAACACCTGGCCTTTGACGAGGCGGCAATTGCAGTCCGCCTGGGCGATCAGCGCCATCTCATCATCGGAGAGCGGCGCCTGCACTGCGGCGAGGTTTGCGGCGATATTTGCCGGATTCCCGGAAAACGGGATCGGCGTATGCCCGCGCGTGACCGCCCATTTGAGACAGATCTCCTGTGGGGAGCAGCCATGCTTTTGCGCGAGCTGCTGGATAACCGGCATCTTGGTATCCACAACGTCGTCCGCCGTGCGGTCGCGCTCCGGGCGGTTCGGGCTGCCCAACGGGCAAAAGCCGATGATTTTCATCCCGTGCTCCTTACAGTAATCGTACAGCTCCGGCTGCTGGAAGGAGGGGTGCAGCTCCATCTCGTTGACATAGGGCCGAATCTCACACAGCGGCAGGACGGCCTCCAGCTTTGGGATGGTCATATTACTCATGGCGATCTCGCGCACAAGGCCGGAGCGCCGGAGCTCTTCCATCTGACGCCACGCTACCATAAAATCCTCCACAAAAAATGGGCGGCTGTCGGGATTCCTGCTGTCGCCGGAACATCCTTTGGCATGGTAATTGGGGAACGGCCAGTGCAGGATATAAAGATCCAGATAGTCAAGCCCCAAATCCCGCAGGGACTGCTTACAGCTGGCGATCACCCGCCCCTCGCCGTGCATATCGTTCCACACCTTGCTGATGATGGTCAGCGCATCCCGTGTGACGAGGCCCTCCGCAATGGTACGCCGAAACACGCTGCCGATCTGCCTTTCATTTCCATAGACGCTCGCGCAGTCAAAGGTGCGCACCGGATCGCCTCATAGACGGCCCGCGCGACGGTCCGCTCATCATATCGGTCGGAGCCAAACGTCCCAAACCCAATTTGATCCATCCTTTTTTCACCCTTTCTTCTGAGGCGTCTTAAAATCCGAAACGTTTCGATTTTGAGGATAAAAAAGCCTCACTTTACTGCAACCGCCCGAATAGACGCCCCAAGCTCCAGCGCAGCCGGCAAAATAATATTCTGCCTGGCCCCGCCCTCCAGCTGCCTGAGCAGCAGGCTTGCCGCCTCGCGGCCGATTTGCCCCAGCGGCTGGTTGACGGTGGCCATCCTTGGCGTGATGACCTTGCTCAGGTCGTGGTTATCAAACCCGATGAAGCTGTAATCCTCCGGGATTTTGCGCCCCATCTCATTGATCGCGATAATGGAGCCGACCGTCATTTCATAATTTGTCACAAACACGGCCGTGATCTCCCGATCGGATTGAATGATCTGCTTCATGGCCAGATAGCCGCCATCCACCGTAAAATTCCCCTCATAGACCATGGACGGCTCGTAGCAGCCGGCAATCCGCATGGCCTCTTCATAGCCCTTGCGGCGCTCATCCGCCGTATAGATACCGCGTGCGCCGGAAATCAACGCTACGCGGCGATGCCCCCTCTCCGTCAGGGTGCGTACGGCCTGCGCGCTGATTTCGCGGTTATTAATCAGCACGTGGGAAACGCGCCCGCTGAGGGTAAACCGGTCAATGGCAACGGCGGGGATTGCGCCGGCCAGGGAGTCGAAAAGCTTCCCGTCAGTGGACACAGGCATCACAATAACCCCATCCACCATTTTGGATTGCAGGAACTGTAGCGATTTCTCCTCCAGCCCCCGGTCGCTGCGGCAGTCGCACACCAAAATCCCGTACCCATGGCGGCGCAGCTCATCCTCTACCGCGCTGATAATCGTGGTGCTGAACGTATTGGAAAGCTCCGGGATCAGCACACCGATGGTCATGGAGCGGTGCATTTTCAGCCCGCGCGCATACTCGTTACGCACATAGCCGAGCTTTTCAACTGCGGCCTCGATCAGCTCCCTGTTTTTCGGGCGCACGTTCGCCCCGTTGAGATAAGCGCTGATCGTCGCATACCCGAGGCCTGTTTCCCGCGCAATATCTTTGATCGTCGCTGCCATGGCGCCCTCCAATCCGTATCGTTTCGAGTTTATTGTAGCATCTGCATCGGCTCCCGTCAATAGCCTGTAAAGGGTTATATACGCCCTGCCTCTATATAAAATCCTTGTGAATTTTTGTCTATTCTGCGCATTGGCTTGTCGCCTGGACGAAGCAGAGAGCCATGGTGCAGTAAAAAATCA
>USBP01000257.1 GCA_900552985.1 uncultured Oscillospiraceae bacterium | reverse complement strand
GTGGCGGTACCAGCGCCGGCAGCATTGCCGCCGGTTGCCGATGAACCCGTGCCGCCCGAGGTGTTTGCATTGCCAGCTTCCCCCGCGTTTTGATCCGCTGTACCGGGGCCATCCACATCCTGGGTTTCGCCCGGGAGGACAGCTTCTGCACCGGCTGCATTGCCCTCCCCAGTCAGAGAGGAAGTGTTGGACGGATCATCCGCCCCCTTGCCGCCGCAGCCTGCAAACAGAGCCGCGATCAGGCATATAGCCATCAAAATGGCCAAAAGCTTACGATACATAGTAAAAAAATCCTTTCTGGTTGAAAAATGCGGTTGTTTTCTCTCCCCCATGCCTTACGGCCGGTTGATTACCAATCCATCGTAAACGCCTGCGTCGTTGTCACGTTCATCTGAATCGAAAAGCCTGCAAGGGTCATTTCCATGGTGATATCCGTGTAATATTTTGCGGAGAGCATGTTGCCTGTTTTGGCATCCACCACACAGGAGATTTTGCAGCCGCTGTAGGTGGTAGAGAAGCGCAGGCTCTCCAGCAGCTCCAGCTCCTCCGCATCGCCGGCCTGTTCGAGCATTTGCATGAGTTCGTCGGTGTCAAAGCAGGTGAAAGCCTTGCCGTGTTGGCTGACGAGCGGCTTTGGATTCTCCTCATCCTTCATGGCGATTGTGATGTAATATTTACCGTCCTTGAGCGAGCATGCGGCGCTTTTGACGCCGGAGGTCTCCAGGCGGCTGGCCCAGCTCTGGCCTGCAACGGGGAACGCGTCGTTTAAGTTCGAGCCCTTGGGGTAGGAATCACTGGCGTTTTCCGCCTCGCTCATTCCAGTGAGGTTTTCACGCACGCGCATCGTTGCATCCGACTTTAGGGCGGGCTTGCCGGTTTTCACCTTGTTGGCGGCTGTATTGAAATAGGAAACGATTTGTTGCGCCGTGCTCAGTTCTTTTACCGGCGAGCCTCCTGAAGGTTTTTCGTCATCGGAGCCCCAGGCGGCGGCATCCGTCGCCGTTTCCTCCGGTGTTACAGCCGGGAGTGTGGCGTTCGGATTGGTCAGCTGGCCCAAAATCTCTTCCATTTCGGAGCCGGAAAGCGAGCCGCTGCCGCTTCCCTGTGCTTCAGAGGGCGTTTTGCCATCGGCCTGCGTAGTGGAGCCAGCGCCACCCGGCGCCGTTGTGTGGGCCTCGCCGCCGCTTACGCCCTCCCCAGTGGTGGAGGCGGCCTCCGCCGGATTTTGATTCGCGTGATATACGCGGTAGCTCCAGATGCTTACGCCCGCTACGACCAAAACAACTGCCAGCACGATTGCAATGATTACAACAATTTTTTTGGTATTCCTTTGACCATTTTCCATAGAAGAACCCACCTTTCCGAATCAGTCGTCGTCTAATTTTAGCACGGCCATAAACGCTTCCTGCGGCACCTCTACCGTGCCGAAGTGGCGCATACGCTTTTTGCCTTCCTTCTGCTTTTCCAGCAGCTTCTTTTTGCGTGTGATGTCGCCGCCGTAGCATTTGGCAAGCACATCCTTGCGCATGGCTTTCACCGTTTCGCGGGCGATAATCTTTCCGCCGATGCCGATTTGAATCGGGATTTCAAACATCTGGCGTGGAATATTCTCCTTGAGCTTTTCCGCAATGCGCCGCGCACGGGCATAGGCCTTATCGGCGTGGATAATAAAGGAGAGCGCGTCGATTACATCACCGTTTAGGAGGACGTCCAGCTTGACCAGATCGGAGCGCTGATACGCTGAAATTTCATAGTCAAAGGAGGCGTATCCCCGTGTGCGGGATTTCAGCGCGTCAAAAAAATCATAGATGATCTCGTTGAGCGGGAGGACATAGTGGATATCCACCCGATCAGAGGAAAGGTATGTCATATCCTGAAATACGCCGCGGCGATCCTGGCAAAGCTCCATAATGGCGCCTACGTATGCAGAGGGCGCGTAAATGTGCGCGTTCGTCACCGGCTCCTCACAATAGTCGATACGGGCCGGATCCGGGTAATGGGTGGGGTTATCCACCTCGAGGCAGGTTCCGTCCGTCATGTGGATGCGGTAGACAACGCTCGGGATGGTGGTCACCAGGTCAAGATCATATTCACGCTCCAGCCGCTCCTGAATAATCTCCAGATGCAATAGCCCCAAAAAGCCGCAGCGGAAGCCAAAGCCGAGCGCGCCGGAGGTTTCCGGCTCGTAGGAGAGGGAGGCGTCGTTGAGCTGAAGCTTCTCCAGCGCGTCACGCAGCGCCTCATAATCCGCGCCGTCTGCCGGATAGACGCCGCAAAAGACCATCGGGTTCACCTTGCGGTAGCCGGGCAGGCTTTCCGCCGCGGGGTTCTCCGCCAGGGTGACGGTGTCGCCCACCTGCGCGTCACGCACCGTTTTGATGGAGGCGGGGATGTATCCCACCTCGCCTGCGCGCAGCTGCTGGGCAGGCTCCATCGCCGTTGCGCGCATGTAGCCCACCTCCACCACGGTGAATTCCGCACCCGTGGACATAAAGCGCATCGTATCGCCCGCCCGGATGGAGCCGTCCATCAGGCGGACGTAGACGATCACGCCCTTGTAGCTGTCATAGACCGAGTCAAACACCAGCGCGCGCAGAGGAAGCTTATCATCCCCCTGCGGGGCGGGAATATCCTGCACAATGCGCTCGAGCACCTGCTCTACATTTTCCCCTGTCTTGGCGGAAACGCGGGGCGCATCCATACAGGGCAGGCCGATGACATCCTCCACCTCCTGCGCGACGCGCTCCGGCTCTGCGGCGGGCAAATCGATTTTGTTGATGACGGGCACCAGCTCCAGATCGTGATCCAGGGCGAGGTAGGTGTTGGCCAGTGTTTGCGCCTCGATGCCCTGCGATGCGTCAATGATCAGCACAGCGCCCTCGCACGCGGCGAGAGACCGTGAAACCTCATAGTTAAAATCCACATGGCCGGGTGTATCGATCAAATTCAGCTCGTACAGCTGCCCGTCCTGTGCGGTATAATCCAGCTTGACGGCATGCGCCTTGATGGTGATCCCCCGTTCGCGCTCCAAATCCATGTTATCCAGCAGCTGCTCCGTCATATCCCGCTTCGCGACGGATTGCGTCAACTCCAGCAGGCGGTCGGCCAGCGTAGATTTCCCGTGGTCAATGTGCGCAA
>USBP01000256.1 GCA_900552985.1 uncultured Oscillospiraceae bacterium | reverse complement strand
AGGTGACCGGAATGAAAAGAGTTTTTTTGATCGTGCTGGACAGCGTGGGCATCGGCGAGGAACCGGACGCGGCCGCCTATGGCGACGAGGGCAGCAACACGCTGGCGAGCATTTCCCGCTCGCCGGCCTTCCGGGCGGATACGCTGCGAAGGCTGGGCCTTTTCAA
This sequence comes from uncultured Oscillospiraceae bacterium, assembly GCA_900552985.1. Classification (GTDB taxonomy): domain Bacteria; phylum Bacillota; class Clostridia; order Oscillospirales; family Acutalibacteraceae; genus Fimivicinus; species Fimivicinus intestinavium. The sequence goes on along the minus strand of USBP01000256.1, from coordinate 2,989 downwards.
CATTGAGGGTGTGGATTGCCGGGAAGGCGTGCATGCGCCGCTTGCCGCCTGCGGCCGCTGCATGGAGCGCTCAAAGGGCAAGGATACGACAACCGGGCACTGGGAGATTGCAGGGCTTATTTCCGACCATCCTTTACCGACATATCCGGATGGCTTCCCGGCAGAGGTGCTCGCCGCTTTCACACAGGCCACAGGGCGCGGCGTGCTCTGCAACCGTCCCTATTCCGGCACGCAGGTCATCCTGGATTATGGACGGGAGCATCTGGAAACGGGCAAGCTGATCGTTTATACCTCGGCAGACAGTGTATTCCAGATCGCAGCGCATGAATCGCTCGTCCCACCGGAGGAGCTCTATGAGATCTGCCGTAAGGCGCGCGCAGTCCTCACTGGTAAACATGCGGTGGGCCGCGTGATCGCCCGCCCTTTTACCGGTGTGTACCCGCACTTCACGCGCACGGCAAACCGGCACGATTTTTCCCTGGAGCCGCCGGGCGTTACAATGCTCGACCTGCTGCGGGAGCGGGGCCTTGAAACGGTCGCCGTGGGGAAAATCAGCGATATTTTTGCCGGGCGCGGCGTTTCCCGTGCAATTCCCACGGGCGGCAATGCGGATGGCATGGCGCAAACACAGCGGCTGGCAAACGAGGATTTTCACGGCCTGTGCTTTGTGAACCTGGTCGATTTTGATATGCTCTATGGCCACCGCAACGATGTGGAGGGCTATGCCGCGGCCATTACCGCCTTTGACGGTTGGCTTGCCGGTTTTCTGCCGTGCCTGAGGGCGGAGGATGTGCTGGTGATTACCGCCGACCACGGCTGTGATCCGGCAACGCCGAGCACCGACCATTCGCGGGAATATACCCCGCTGCTCGTCTATGGGGAACAGATTGCGCCTGCATCTCTGGGCACACGGGCGAGCTTTGCAGATATTGGCAAAACGGTTCTGGAGCTTTTGGGCGTGGACGGCCCGGTCGCGGGCGAGAGCTTTGCCGGGCAATTGAGAGGAGGAAAACCGTCATGACGGATACAGAGCTCGTCTCCCTTGCGCGGGCGGCTATGGCGCGCGCCTACGCGCCCTATTCCGGTTTTCAGGTTGGCGCGGCGCTGCTGGCAGAGAGCGGAGAAGTCTATCTTGGCTGCAATATTGAAAATGCCTCCTATTCGCCCACCATCTGCGCAGAGCGTACCGCTTTTGTGAAGGCGGTCAGCGAAGGAGAGCGGGCGTTTACAGCCATTGCGGTCGTTGGGGGCAAAAGAGGTATGATTTCTGATTTCTGCCCGCCCTGCGGCGTATGCCGCCAGGTCATGCGGGAATTCTGTCCAGATGATTTCCGCATCCTGCTCGGCGGGGCGGGTGGGGCCATCCGGGCGTTCACGCTCGCCCAGCTCCTGCCGGAAAGCTTCTCGCTGTAAAGGAAGCACCAGCCCAATCGGCGGTTACACAAAAAGGGGGGATTTGCATGAGAACGAAGGATTACAGGTTGATCGAATCCTATATGCTTTCCTGCATGCGGGACAGCGCCCATGACAGGGAGCATATCTACCGGGTGCTGTACGCCGCGCTGGATATTGCCTCGTTTGAGGAGCCGGTGGATTATGACGTGCTGATTGCCGCCTGCCTGCTGCATGATATCGGGCGGCAGGAGCAGTTTGAAAACCCAGCGCTGTGCCATGCGGCCGTGGGGGCGGAAAAAGCGTCGGCCTTTCTCGTTCAAAATGGATTTCCGCCCGCTTTTGCGGAACGGGTCGCCTCCTGTGTGGAACGGCACCGGTTCCGGTCCGACCGCCCGCCGGTCACCCCGGAGGAAAAGATTCTTTTTGACGCCGACAAGCTTGATGCGGCAGGTGCAATCGGGCTTGCCCGCACGATATGTGCTACAAAGGCCAGGTTGGGGAACCCTTATATTCCTTGACGGAGAAGGGGGAAGTATCCGATGGCTTCAACGATACGCAGCCCTCTTTTTTTCAAGAATACAAGCGGAAACTAGAAGGCCTGTACGATCTGTTTTATACGCGCAGGGGGGCGGAGCTCGCGTTGCAGCGGCGGCAGGCGGCGGTTTCCTTTTATGAGAATTTGCGCAGGGAAATGAGCGAGGTCTATCAAATGGGCGGCAGTCTACTGGCGGAACGGCTCGAATAGGCTTTTCAATGGGCATAGATGATTCATTGCGAAGAAAGGAAATATATAATTATGCGCATCATACACGCAAAAATTTATCCCATCTCCGCCCCTGTCATGGAGGATGGGTTTGTGGATATCGTAAAGGATAAAATCGCTGCGGTGGGGCCGATGGGGGAGCTCCCAGAGCTTTCGGCAGACGAGGTGATCGACGCGCAGGGCGCGATGCTGCTGCCGGGTTTTATCGATTCCCACACGCATATCGGCATCTGCGAGGATTCCCTCGGCTTCGAGGGCGACGATATCAATGAGCAGACCGACCCCTGCACGCCGCAGCTGCGCGCGCTCGATGCGGTGAATCCGCTCGATTACTGCTTTGAGGAGGCAGTGCGCGCCGGGGTGACGGCCGTCGTCACTGGGCCGGGCAGCGCCAATCCCATCGGCGGCCAGCTCATCGCCATGAAAACCTATGGGCGCTTTGTCGATGATATGGTCATCAAAGCGCCTGTTGCCATGAAATTCGCACTCGGTGAAAACCCCAAGTCCGTCTATCATGAAAAGAACGAAACACCAACCACGCGCATGGCGACCGCCGCGCTGATCCGCGAGCAGCTCGCCAAAACACGGGAATATATTGAAAAAAAGAAGCGTGCGCAGGAGGAAGGGGAGCTGTGCGAATTCGACGCCAAGCTTGAAGCGTTGGAGCCGCTGTTCACGCAGGGGCTGCCCATGCACATCCATGCGCACCGGGCGGACGATATCTGCACAGCGATGCGCATCGCGGAAGAATTCAGCCTGAATTATGCGGTTGTTCACTGCACGCAGGGGCACAAAATTGCGGATGCGCTTGCCAAGCGCCATGTGGCTGCC
>USBP01000255.1 GCA_900552985.1 uncultured Oscillospiraceae bacterium | reverse complement strand
AGCGCATAGCGCACATCTCCTTCCCATGTTTGAAGATAGAATCGGGACGGTTGTCACTGCGGCGTTTTGGGGTATTTCACCATTGCGGCGATGAGCCAGATGAGGGCCGCGAGCGTGACAGCCGCAGCGGCACAATAGACGGCCAGCCAAAGCCCCGCCTCAAGCTCCATTTCGCTCATGCGAGCGGATATATACCGGTCGTTAACCAATCCCCAAAAGCATCCCGCCACAGCGGAAAGAAGCAGGAGAAACACAGGCCAGGTTCGCAATTCCCTACGATAAAAAAGGACGGAAACCAGCGCCTGTAATACGGTGACCGTTATAGCGAGCAAACAGGGGCCGATCATAGCGTCTGTGCTGAAGAAATCTCCGATGCCGAGCACCTCCTCCAGAAAATGTGCGGCACACACATGATAGAGCTCCAGCAGAAACAAATAGCCGAGGCCGCAGATTGCGAGAATAGAAAGGCAAAAGAAGATCGCTTTTTTCAGATGGTAGCGCATAGCGCACATCTCCTTCCTACGTTTTGCCAAAAGGGAAAAAGAGTAAAAATTAGCATTCGGATGTGGCATTGCATATGGATTCCTCCTTCATCAACGGCCGGAGCAAGCAACGCCGCACACAAAACCCATGGGAATCCGCCTCCTTTTTCTAGAAGGTTTTTATCAAGCTCACCGGAATTGTATGAGATTGTTTTCTTACCACAATTTTATTTTAGATGTAAATTATGTACAGATTATTTCTCCGTGATTACAGATTTGTATTCTAAGATTACAATTTTGTAGCCTGTTTTCGTGGGAATACGGCAAGGCTCGATCGTCTTTGCAAGGTACGCAGCAGGAATCAGCCTGCAAAAAAATCCCCCGTGGGGCTTCCCACGGGGGTATGCTTGATTGATGTGGCTGTGCGCTCAGTTGCCGCACTCCACGCTAATCTCGTTGAAAACCTTGAGCAGGGCGTCAATTTCCAGCTTCTGCTTTTCCTCGCCGCGCACATCCAAAACGCAGCGGCCCTCGTGCATCATCACCAGGCGCGTGCCATATTCCAGCGCAAAGCGCAGGTTGTGCGTGACCATGAGGGAGGTCACCTGCTTCTCCTTCACGATTTTATCCGTAATCTGCATCACGGTCTCAGAGGATTTGGGGTCGAGCGCTGCGGTGTGCTCATCGAGGATCAAAAGCTCAATATCCGTCATATTCGCGAGGATCAGCGCAAGCGCCTGCCTCTGGCCGCCGGAGAGCGTGCCTGCCTTGACGTTCAGGCGATCCTCCAGCCCCATGCCGCAGGTTTCCAGCAGCGTGCGGTAATAATCCGTCCGGCGTTTGTTGACGCCGCGGGCAAGGCCAAAGGCTTTGTGCTTGTTGTCCGCCAGCGCCATGTTTTCCAGAATCGTCAGTTCGTCGCAGGTGCCCTTATTTGGATCCTGAAACACGCGGCCGATTTTGTCCGCCCGTTTGAATTCCGGCATCCGTGTGATATCCTTGCCCTGAAAAAAGACGTGGCCGCCCTCGATAGGAAGAGAACCGCAAATGATGTTGAGCAGCGTCGTTTTGCCGGAACCATTTGAGCCAACGATGGAAACGAATTCGCCCTTTTCTACTTCAAAGCTGAATTGGTCAAACAGCGTCGTTTCATCCGGCGTGCCGATGTGGAACTTTTTGGTCACATGGTCAAGCTTTAGCATGGCGCGCGCCTCCTTTCTTGCCGAGCATCGTGGTGGAGAGCAGCGCAATCGTGAAGAGCACCGCCATCAGCAGCTTGAGATACTGTGTGGGGAGCCCCAGCGCCAGCGCGACCGAGAGGCAGGCCTTATAAAGGATCGCGACGAGAAAGACCTTGCTGGTTGCGCGCAGGAAGCGCACGCGGCGAAACAGGCTCAGGCCGATAATCACGGATGCAAGGCCGATGACCACCATGCCGGTGCCCATCTGCAGGTCGGCAGAGCCCTTCTGCTGCGCGATGATCGAGCCTGCCATGGCGGCAAACCCATTGCCGATGGCAAGGCCAAGGATTTTGGAGGAGCCTGGGCTGCGCGCAAGCATGGTGACATATTGCTCATTGTTGCCCGTGGCCCGCAGCAGCAGGCCGGATTTGGTGGAGAGGTACCAGTCGAGCGCGTATTTGCACACAACGGCGATTACCAGCGCCACAAAAATGGGGCGCAGGGTGTAGCCGCCCACCGTTTCCGGTAAAAGCGTGGCGGGCGCGCTGGAAAAAATGGTGGGGGAGGTGAAGAAGGAGACGAGCGACAGGCCGCCCGTGCCCTTCATTACCAGTACAAGATTGATGGAGAGCAGGGCCGTCATTACCAGGATGCCGCACAGCAGCGGCCGGATGCGCAGCTTTACGTTGAGAAGCCCCGTCACACAGCCTGCCAGCGCGCCTGCCGCAAAGGAGAGCACAACGCACAGCCAGGGGTTGAAGCCCAGCAGGATCAGCACGCCTGTAAGCACCGCGCCCAGCGGAACCGTGCCGTCAACGGACAGATCCGGAAAATCCAGAATGCTGTAAGTGATGTATACGCCGTAGGCCAGAATCGCATAGACGAAACCCTCCTCCAGCGTCGCTTTTAAAATACCGAACAGTTCCATGTGTAAACCCACTTTCTTTCTGCCGGGGCGCTTGCCCCGGAGCGGCCCGAAGGGCTGGCGCGGTAATCCGCACCAGCCCGTTATGAGCGAGATTGTGCGCGTGTCAGGAGGCGGTGGTTACCTGCTGCGCGCTCTGATAGGCCTCTGGCAGCGTCAGCCCAAATTGCTTGAGCACGTCGCTGTTGTAAACCGGCGCGCTGTCCTTCACGCGGGAAACAGGGATGCTGCCTGCGTCCGTGCCGCCGAGCACCTGGCCGGCCAGCCGGCCGGTTTCCTTACCGAGGGCCACGTAATCAAGGCTCTCCGAGGCGAGACAGCCCTTCTCAACCTGCTCGATCTCTGAGCCGTAAACCGGTATGCCGGCCTCGTTGGCCTTGGCAAGCACGACGCCAAGGTTATTGACAACGTTATTATCCGTAAAATTATTGATGCAGTCGACCTGTGCGGCCAGCGTAGCGGCGGCCTGCGGGATGTCGGCTGCGCTCTGCACGCCCATCTCTACGATTTCAAAGCCGTATTCCGGCGCCAGTTCCTTGAATTGCTTGAGGTGGGAAACGGAGTTTGCCTCGCTCG
>USBP01000254.1 GCA_900552985.1 uncultured Oscillospiraceae bacterium | reverse complement strand
GAGGTGCTTGAGACGGCGGACCGTCTGCTGAAGAAAGCGCCGGAGCTCTCCATTGAGCGCAATTTCCCGGAGGAGCCGGCTGCGGTTGTGCAGCCATATATCGAGGAGCGTCTGGATGTCGGCGCGCCCTTGTTCATGCTGGGGTTTAAAGAGACGTATGATACGCCGGAGCGCCCGCTGCGCGAGCAGCTGCAAACGGATATTTTGCTGGAAATACTTGCGGGGAATACCTCGCCGCTGTACCGCAGGCTGTTTGATGAAGGGCTCATCAACACGCAGTTCGGCGCGGAGTATTTCCACGGCTACGGCTTTGCAAGCGTTCTGTTCTCCGGCGAATCCAAAGATCCGCAGCGAGTGGCGCAGTCTATCCGCGAGGAGATTGCGCGCCTGCGCCGGGAGGGGCTTGACCGGACAGCCTTTGAACGCGCACGCCGCAAGCTCTATGGCCGCGTCATCATGGCCTTTAACGATATTGAGGAACTGGCCAATGAGATGATTTCTGCCGAATTCCGCAGCGGCGGCCTGTTTGACGAGGCGGAGCTCTTGCGGGAGATCACGCTCGAGGAGATCGGCGATCGGCTGCAAACAACGCTGCTGGAGGAATACAGCGCTCTTTCTGTTGTGAAGCCGTAGCAGGAAAGCCGCTGCGGCGGCCTACATAAAAAGTTAATTCACTCTTTGGAATGCGTTTACACTTTTGACACGAATGGCGTTTATCATAAACAACGATTCAACAAAGGAGAGCTTGCCATGCATGACTTCACAGTGGTGGAGTTTCCGAAGCTGGGCTGGAGCTTTAACGTTCCCTCCATCCTCGTGGACTTCACAATCCCCGGTATTAACCTGCACCTGACGATCCACTGGTATGGCGTGATTATCGCGTTCGGCTTCCTGCTCGCTGTTCTTTTCGGCGGGAGGATGGCATATAAATGGAAGATGAGCCTTGATAAGATGGTGGATGTCCTGATCTTCGGCACCTTTGGCGGTATTATTGGCGCGCGTCTGTTTTATGTCGCCTTTGAGTGGGAGCAATATAAGGATCACCTGATCGATATTGTGAAAATTTGGGAAGGCGGCATGGCGATCTACGGCGGCATCATCGGCGGCCTGCTTGCAGCCTGGGTTGTGTGCCATTTCAACAAGCTCAATTTTTTCAATCTTATGGATATCGGAGCGATGAGTTTTTTGCTTGCGCAGGGCATCGGGCGCTGGGGCAATTATATGAATCAGGAGGCGTTCGGCTGCAACACCGATCTGCCCTGGGGCATGACGAGCAGCAAGGTGGTATCCTACCTGACATCGCATCAGGCGGAGTTCGCCGCGAACGGCATCACGGTGGATCCGAATCTGCCGGTACATCCAACCTTTTTGTATGAATCCGTCTGGTGTATCCTGGGCTTTTTCGTGCTGTATTTCATCTGCCGGAAATTCCGAAAATTCAGCGGCCAGATCATCCTCTGCTACGGCGTGTGGTACGGCTTGGAGCGAATGGTGGTGGAGGGCCTGCGCACAGACAGCCTCTATATCCCCGGCACGGCCCTGCGGGTTTCACAGGTGCTCTCCGGCGTGCTGGTGGTAGTATGCGGCGCGCTGCTGGTCTATTTCCTGATCCGGGCGCACAAGCACCCGAAACCGATTGAGGGAATTGATTATTATATTGACAGTGAAAATAAGCGTATAGAGCTGGCGGACGGCAAGCCGGTGCCCGCTGCATCAGAGGCGCAGTCAGGAACAGATGCGGCGGAAACGCCGATGGAGCAGGACCCAGAAGAGGAGGCGGAGGAAAATGGCAATCAGGATTGACGGCAAGGTGGTGAGTGCACAGGTGCGTGCACGCGTCGCACAGGAGGCGGCTGCGCTGCAGGAGAAGGGCGTCGTTCCCGGCCTTGCGGTTATCATTGTGGGCGACGACCCGGCCTCCCGTGTTTATGTCAACAACAAAAAGAAAGCATGTGCCGAGGTCGGCTTTCATTCAGAAGAGCTTGCGCTTCCGAAGGACACTACGCAGGAGCAGCTGATGGCGCTGGTGCAGCAGCTCAATGGGCGCAGCGATATCAGCGGCATTCTGTGCCAGCTGCCGCTGCCCGGCCACCTGGATGAAAAGCAGGTGATTGAGGCCATTGCGCCAGAGAAGGATGTGGATGCGTTCCACCCCGCCAACGTGGGGCGTATTATGATTGGGGATTATCACTTCCTGCCCTGCACGCCGGCCGGCGTGATGGAACTGCTGCACAGTGCGGGTATTTCCCCGGAGGGGAAGGAGTGTGTGGTGATCGGCCGCAGCAATATCGTCGGCAAGCCAATGGCGATGCTTCTGCTGCATGAAAACGGCACGGTGACCATCTGCCATTCCCGCACAACGAACCTGAAGGAGATTTGCCGCAGGGCGGATATTTTGGTGGCCGCAGTGGGCCGGGCAAAATTCGTCACGGCCGACATGGTCAAGCCCGGTGCGGTGGTGATCGACGTCGGCATGAACCGGGATGAGAACGGCAAGCTGTGCGGCGATGTGGATTTTGCGGCCGTTGAGCCTGTGGCAGGCTATATCACCCCTGTACCGGGCGGCGTAGGGCCGATGACGATTGCCATGCTGATGCAAAACACCCTGATGGCCGCGAAGCTGCAAAATGGCCTGTTGGGATAACCCCTTTTATCTATTTTTTCAGGAGGAATTTGTAATGGATTTGAACAAAAAGCTTTATCGGAGCCGTAATGATAAGATGGTATCCGGCGTTTGCGCAGGGCTCGCCAATTTTTTGAATATTGACCCTACGCTGGTGCGCGTGATCTATGCGGTGCTGGCCGTGTTTACGGCGGTTGTTCCCTGCCTGGTGCTCTATATCGTGCTGGCGATTGTGATCCCGCAGGAGCCGATGATTGAGGGCTGAAGTTGCCACAGGAAAGCCCGAGGGCTCTCGTTATGAAATAAGGAAGCGGCCCGTGCAGTACAAAGCGTTTCCCTGTTTCCCTGCAAGAGGAGAGAGGACTCTGCGGGCGCGGGTGCTTTTGTACGGCTTTTGCAGTTATGCCAACCGGTGAAACCGGGCTTTTGAAAGCAAATAATAGATCGGCCCAATCTGTGCCGCCTGAAAAATCTGGCACACAGATTGGGCGTTTGTTTTGTCATAAGCGTGCTTCATCTGCGGCGACGCTCCTAGCTGCCTGCATCGTGCTCAT
>USBP01000253.1 GCA_900552985.1 uncultured Oscillospiraceae bacterium | reverse complement strand
GCTGGGTTGCGATTTGGTGTCGCCGCTTCGCGGGGCTGTAATTTTACGGAAATGTCGATTTAAATTGTTCTTTCCAGATGTAAAGAGGCCGAAATTTGGGGCTCAAAAATGAGACACCCAAGTTTCGGCCTCTTTATTATGAGATAAATCCTGGTTAAATCCATTTATGCGTCACTTACTGATGCATAAATCTGGCAAAAAACAACGTATGGTGTATAATAGTTGAAACGATAAGTAATTTTTGATATGATATTTCTATAAACAAAGGGAGGGTGCAGAAGATGGCATATTACATAGATTTGTTTTCCCCTGAAACATATTGGGCTTTCTGTGACTCCCATCGGGATATCACCGGGTTCAGAGAGAAAAGAAGGCGGATGGCTACCAATATTAAACCAGGGGATAAGTTTATTTGCTATATGACCAAACTGTCCCGCTGGATTGGCGTGCTGGAGGTTTCTTCAGGCTGCTTTATAGACAACCAGCCTGTTTTTATGGAATCGGATGACCCATTTGTTGTTCGCTTTCGTGTATCGCCTGAGGTTTGGCTGGCCCCGGAGGAAGGGATACCGATCAACCATGATAGATCGTGGAAACATCTCTCTTTTACCAGAGATTTACCCAAAACCAGTACTGCTTGGACGGGGAAAGTCCGGGGTAGTCTGGCCAAGTTGACAGATGAAGACGGAAGGTATTTGGAAGCCCTTTTGATCGCCCAAGGCAGCGAACGAAAAAGCTTTCCATTAACTGCTATAGAACAGAAAAATCTTAGGCCTTCCATGATAAATTCAGAAGCAGGGCAAATTGTCGTTTCCATTCCGGAGGACGAGAGCAATGCGGCCGGCCGGCGCGGTATGGAGACAGAGCACGCGAAAATGCAGGCCCTAATTTCCAAAATTGGAGAGTCCATGGGGTTTCGTATATGGCTTCCTTTTTCAGACCGTCAGCGTGTCTTGAAGGTATGGAATCCAGTTGCGGACAACGTGCTTTTAGGCCGTTTGCCTTTGAACTACGATACTGTAACATTACGGATAATCGAAAATATTGATGTTCTCTGGATTCGGCGGAATGCGATTATGCGGGCGTTTGAAATTGAACATTCCACATCAATATATTCCGGGCTTCTGCGCATGGCAGATTTAATGAGCCTTCAGCCAAATTTGAAGATCAGGGCCCATATTGTTGCCCCGATGTCCAGACGCAGGAAGGTGCTGCAAGAAATATCCCGGCCAGTTTTTGCCTTGATGGAAAGCGGGCCTATGTCGGAATCGTGCTCCTATTTATCCTATGATACAGTCAAAGAACTGGGCGCCGAAAGAAACCTGTCTCATATGAACGATAGTATTTTAGAGGATTACGCGGAATATGCTCAGGAAACGGATTTTTAGCCGGGCAGCTCTTTTGTCAACGCTTCCCACACCTGTGATGGGCGAGTCGCGCACCGCAGGTTTTTTCCTTTTTAAAAGGCATATCTGCGCCGCTTTTGCGCTTTACAAACAAGCGGTCTATCATCCTGTTAACAGATCCCTTATAAGAAGGAGTGCCCAACGTGAAGGAAATCGACCCACAGCTGACCAAACGCGCCAGAGCGTTTTCGCTCTGGATGAACGCCCCGATGCCCATGCTAACGCTTTTCAAAACGCTGGATGTGACGCGCCTGATAAAATTGAGCCGTAGGCATGGGTATAAATTCAATATGCTCCTGTGCTGGTGCATCGGCAAAGCGGCTTCGCAGGCGGAGGCTTTTTATTTGCTGCCGGTGGGCGATAAATTGATGCAATATGACCGCTTGGCTGTCAATACCGTTGTTGCGGCCAGGGATGGCGGGATCAGCACTTGCGATATCCCATTTTCAGAGAGCCTGCAACAGTTTCATTACGACTATTTACAGCTGACCCGTCAGGTGTATGATACCGGCTTAGCGTATGAGCTCGGCGAGGAGTATATGGTAATCGGTACCTCTGCCCTGAAAGACCATGAAATTGACGGAGCGGTTAATCTATATGCCGGTTTTTATAACAATCCGTTTCTGATCTGGGGCCGGTACAAAAGCGGGCTCTTTAAAACGACGCTTTCCATATCCTTTCAATTTCATCACACTCAGATGGATGGGGTTCCAGCCGCACAGTTTCTGGACTGCCTGCAAGAAGAAATAAAGCGTTTAAAGATTGTGTAAACAAAACGCCTCTGATGCAATCAATCCAAAGACAAGGGCTGACACGATGGATTGTGATTCCATCAGAGGCTCAATGCAATGCTGCCGAAAACGCAACGTTATATGGCCGTCGGCATATCGATCAGTTTTGTGAAAGCAACACGGAGGATTGATTTTTCAGTCCCGACGTGTCACTGAGGGTTTTTTGCCTCAACGGTCAACTGGTTAAAATAATCCGGCACGTTTTTTTCACCGCTTTCAACACGGGCTTCCAATTCTTTTGCGATTGCCTCGCTGCATAATCCGTTTTGATAATTGGCCCGGATTTTTAACACATCCATGATTTGGCTGTGCCTTTCCTCAGAGAGGTCGTAGAAAAAATAGGGGATCACAGCAAGAATACCGCTGACGACACCGATGATGCACATCCATGAGATGATATTCTGGAGCGTATCGCCCGTATAGAGGACTGCCGTGTCGTCAATATAGCCAAAGTGCTTATAAACTGCGGGGGCGACGAAGGAAAAGCCCATCCCGCAGGCAGTGGTGATCATCGCCCCGAATTGCGATAGGAATCCCTCGAGCCTGTCCCCTGTTTTATACTGCTGGTAGTCATAAATCTGCGCATTGACGGCCGGCCCGGTGACAACCTGAATCCCATTGAACAGGGTAATGAGATAGATCATCACCAGCAGGAGGATTGGGTTTGCAGTGAAAAAGATCATGGGGACGGTAAACAGCGTGCTTGCGAGCGTTGTGAAAATGATGATTTTTTTCTTACCAAATTTTTTGATAATCCAGGGCGCAAACAGCATTCCCGGCACACAGGCGTCTCCAATGATGGTGATGACGATGGTCTGCATGAGGTTGGCCGCATTTTCTTTCCCTTGGGCGATCAGGGCGGGGAATATCATATACAGGATAATCCAGGTGGAAAACGTGGAGCCGATCATTTTAAAATTGCCCAAGACGGCGCTGGAGATGTATGCTCTAAGTGACTTCTTAATCATGGTTTTTGTCATG
>USBP01000252.1 GCA_900552985.1 uncultured Oscillospiraceae bacterium | reverse complement strand
GCGGGCAGACCGCCTCACAGCTCCGGCAGCCAATGCAGGCCTCAGGCCGTTTCTCCGCTGGGAGAGCAGAAAGGGCCATCGGCGCAATAAAGCCGCCCTCTGTAAAGCAGTGCTCATTATAAAGCGCCAGCAGCGAGGGGATATCCAGCTCCTGCGGGCAATGGCTCACGCAATAGCGGCATGCCGTGCACGGAAGCACAATTTTTTTGACCATGCTGTCCGCCATGTGCAGCAGCGTTTCCATCTCCTGCGGGTTTAACGGCTTTTCCTCAGAAAACGTCTGGATATTTGCTTGCAGCTGCTCCATGCTGGACATGCCCGAGAGCGTTACCGTCACACCCGGGATCGATTGCAGGAATCGGAAGGCCCATGCCGGGACGGTCTCCTCAGGGCGCAGCGCGCGAAGCTTTGCCGTATCGTCTTCCGACAGGGTTGCAAGGCGGCCGCCGCGCAGGGGCTCCATCACCCAAACGGGGATATTCCTCTGCGCAAGCAGCTCCACCTTAGCTCTGGCATCCTGAAAGGACCAATCCAGATAATTCAGCTGAATCTGGCAAAACTCCATCGCATGGCCGTAGGCCTCCAGGAAGCGGCGCATGACAGCATAGCTGCCATGCACAGAAAAGCCCAGATGCCGGATGCGGCCCTCCTGCTTCTGTTTCATCAGATACGCAAAGGTGCCGTATTGCGGATTCAAATAATCGTCTATGTTCAGCTCACACACATTGTGGAACAGGTAAAAATCAAAATAGTCCACGCCGCACCGCTTGAGCTGCTCTTCAAAAATCTGTTCAACCTTTCCCATGTTGGAAAGATCATAGCCGGGGAATTTGCTTGCAAGGAAAAAGCTCTCCCGCGGGTACCGCCCCAGCGCCCTACCCATCACGGGCTCGGAATGGCCGCCATGATAGCCCCACGCCGTATCATAATAGTTGACGCCGTGTTCCATGGCATAATCTACCATGCGTTCCGTCTCCGCCTCGTCAATCCTGGAATCGTCGCCGTTAATGACGGGCAGCCGCATCGCGCCCAAACCAAGCGCAGACAGCTTCAACCCCTGGTATTCCTTATAAATCATACTTCCAAACTCCTTTCCATTCTCCTCTATCAAATAATGCTTACAGACCCCATATGTGCACCGCGGACCATTTTCTCCTTATGGTTTATCGGGGCACGTGCCGGATACGCCCTCCCCCTCAGGCGGTTCGGAAAGCTCCGCTGCAATCTCCATACTTTTCTCATATGCACCAAAGGGGACAAAAAACTGATATTCCTCCATCTCCTCGCCCAGACGAAGCGTCATTGCCTTGCCAAGCTGGCCACGTTTCTCACAGGGGATGCCGGCCTCATGCAGCGCATCCTCCAAAATGCGGGACTGAAAAAAATCCTGCGCCGTTAAAAACACTGGATCGTTCGCCTGCGGGGCGCGCAGCTTCCGGTTGCCGCACACAGGGCACTCGGCCTTTTCACAGAGCAGCATACAATTCCCACAATACAGCATCATGCCATCCTCCTTCAGCATAAAAATGGATTCGACCGGCTCCCCCAGCGCCTGGGAGATCCGCAGGGCCAAGCTGACGGAAGGATTATAGTCTCCCCGCTCAATCAGGCTGACTGCCTGCCGGGAGACGCCGATCCGTTTTCCAAACGACGTTTGGCTGTAGCCCGCTTGCTTGCGTAGAAATGCCACCCGGTTGGTGAGCAAAAGGTTCCCTCCCTTCGTCCGAAATGACAAATATCCTTGTCAATAACAGCGTATCATTGACAAGGATATTTGTCAATATCCAGCTAATCGAAAAAGGCAGGAGTCAGATTTCAGACAACAGCCGTCAGACATGAGATATCCGATGTGAAAACTAGGAGCTTTTTCCTCGGAGAGAATCCGCAGAAAGTGTTTATATGAACATTTTAGCTTTCTTTCTCTGTTAGGGTCTAATGATGGACAGCCAGCCCGGAGGAAACTTGGGCCGGCTGTCCGTTTTCAATTGGGGAAGTATGTGGGAAGCCCCCGCTTTTTTCAAAAATCCCGTTATCATAGCCCGAAAAAGCTTGACGGAGTGGTGGGATTTTTGTATAATTAATCTAAATTATTTGTGGCGGACGAATGGAAAAGGAATTCTGCGACGTCTGCAAAGCACGGGCTGTGCAGCCCTTCGTCAGAGCATATGCACAGGGCCATATACGCCAATATTGAAAAGGGGAGCATGAACATGATTTGTCCGAAGTGTGGAAAAACCAACGAAGATGGGAGTGCTGCATGCGTTTACTGCGGTGCGGATTTTAAGGCGGCGGAGCGTAGTGAAAAGGCTTCCGGCGGTTTTTTTAAGAAACATAAAACGCTGGTAGTAATTGCTGCGGTGTTGATTGTTTTAATTGCGGGCGGGTCTGTCGCCGGATACTTTATCCATCAATCTCAGGCAGAGGTCAAATATGGTGCGGAGGCGTTTTTGATTAATAGCAGCGGCGTGCTGACGAAGTATGCCGGCCCGGGCGGGGACGTCGTGATTCCGGAGGAGGTTACTGCCATTGGCGCCGGGGCGTTTCAGGGCTGTGAAACGGTTACCTCCGTCGTGATTCCCAAGCATGTCACCAGTATTGGCGCAAGCGCGTTTGAGGATTGTGAAAATTTGAAAAAGGTTGTCATGCCCGACACGCTGGATAAGATTGCGGAGCGCACGTTTGAGGGCTGCCGCTATTTGACGGATGTGACGGTTCCCGAGGGCGTATCGATCATTGAGGAACGTGCCTTTGGCGACTGCACCGAGCTGCCTGAGCTTACGATCCCCGGCAGCGTGAAACGGATTGATATCTATGCCTTCTGGGCCTGCAACAAGCTCAAAAGCATTACGCTGGAAGAAGGGCTGGAGGTCATTGGTGATTCCGCGTTCGGCGTGTGCAGAAACCTGTCTGAGATAGCGCTTCCCGCTACGGTGACGGCAATTGAGGATTCCGCATTCTGGAAGTGTGAATCACTCGCAAAAGTCACCATGCCGAAGAGCGTTGCATCGGTTGGCTCTGAGGTTTTTCCGGTTGCGGACGATCATCCGATCACGATCGTTGGTGAAAAAGGTTCCTTTGCAGAATCCATGGCGGCGGAAAACGCGAACTATACCTTTGTGGAGATGGCAGGCTGATTTGGCGGATACGCATAAAAATACTTTCGAGGGCCGTTGCATACAG
>USBP01000251.1 GCA_900552985.1 uncultured Oscillospiraceae bacterium | reverse complement strand
ATTATCGAAACGAGGAGCTTTCCGGCCCGGAATATGCGCAGCGCTTTATCGATCAAATCGAGCAGAGCGATATTGAGGTGATGACTGAGGCGATGGTAATCAGCCTTTCCTCTAATAATGTAGTTACTGCCGTCAGCCAAAGCACCGGCCTGGTGGAAATCAATGCAACGGCAGTTATTCTGGCCATGGGCTGCCGGGAGCGGCCGCGCGGCGCGCTGAATATCGCGGGGACACGCCCTGCCGGTGTGATGACGGCGGGCACGGCGCAGCGCTATGTCAACATTGACGGCCATCTGCCCGGGCATGAGGTGGTAATCCTCGGCTCCGGCGACATCGGCCTGATTATGGCACGGCGCATGACACTGGAGGGCGCGCACGTCAAGATGGTTTGTGAGCTACAGCCCTATTCCAGCGGTCTGACACGCAATATTGTGCAGTGCCTGGAGGATTTTAATATTCCGCTGCGCCTGTCCTGCACAGTGGTAAAGGTGCATGGGCAGGAGCGCGTCACTGGTGTGACAGTGGCGCAGGTTGACCAGAACCGCCGCCCGATACCGGGCACAGAGGAATTTATCGCCTGCGATACGCTGCTGCTCTCCGTCGGGCTGATCCCGGAAAATGAGCTCTCCCGCGGCGTAGGGATTAAGATGGATCCGGTCACGCGCGGCCCGGTGGTCGATGAATCCAGAGAGACCAGCCGGGAGGGCGTGTTTGCCTGCGGCAACGTCTTACAGGTGCACGATCTTGTGGACTATGTGACAAAAGAAAGCCAGACGGCCGGCGAGGGTGCGGCGCGTTATATTTTAAACCAGAAGGATTATAACACTGCCTACGTCCGCACCAAGGGCATCAACGGCGTGCGGTATATCGTCCCGCAGAAGGTCAATCTCAACGCGGGACGAGACGTGAAGCTCTATTTCCGCGTGGGCGACGTGTATCGGGATGCGACCATCCGCGTCACCTGCGACGGGCAGACGCTCTACACCCGCAAAAAAGGCAAGCTGACGCCGGGCGAGATGGAGAATGTGACCATCCGCAGCGATGTGCTCGGCGGCCTGCGGGAAAAAAGCGAGATTTTGATTCAAATTGAATGTTGAACCAGCAGAAGCAATATGATATGATGATCCGGATTTGCGGAGGCTTTGAAAGGAAGGATCCTTTATGGTGAAAACATTGACCTGCGTGGCATGCCCGATCGGCTGCACGCTTTCCGCACAGATTGAGGCGGGGGAGGTTGTCAGCGTCAGCGGAAACACCTGCAAACGCGGCGAGGCCTACGCCAAAACAGAATGCATTGCGCCGGTGCGCAGCCTGACGACGACGGTACGCGTAAACGGCGGAGCCTATCCGCTCGTCAGTGTCAAAAGCGCGGCGCCCCTGCCAAAGGAAAAGCTGTTTGACTGCATGGCGCTGATCAACAAGACGCAGATGGAAGCGCCGGTGCACATTGGCGACGTCGTCATTCCTGATATCCTGGGCACGGGCGTGGATATTGTTGCGACCAACCGGCTTGCGAAAGGAGCTACATAACCCATATGGAAAACGAAGCGCTGATTCAACGCGCGGCGGCTGTTGTGCCGTCCGAAAGGCAGCTGAAGTGGCAGGAGATGGAGTTTTACGCCTTCGCCCACTTTGGCATCAACACTTTTAGCGGTAAAAACGGCCATGAGTGGGGCGTTGGAACGGAAAGCCCCGACCTTTTCAACCCCACGGATTTCGACGCGGATCAGTGGGTCGCGGCGGTAAAATCCGCCGGGATGACCGGCCTGCTGCTCACAGCAAAGCATCACGACGGCTTTTGCCTCTGGCCGAGCGCATACACGGAGCACTGTGTAAAAAGCAGCCCGTGGCGCGGCGGCAAGGGGGACGTTGTGCGCGAGGTATCCGACGCGTGCAGGCGCGGCGGCATCAAATTCGGCGTTTATCTTTCCCCGTGGGACAGGCACGAGAGCACCTACGGCTCCGGGAAGGCCTATGACGATTATTACTGCAACCAGCTGCGCGAGCTGCTCACAAATTATGGGGATATCTTTTGTGTCTGGTTTGACGGCGCGTGCGGCGAGGGGCCAAATGGCAAAAAGCAGGAATACGACTGGCCGCGGTATTACGCACTCATCCGCGAGCTGCAGCCGAAGGCCGTAATCAGCGTTTGCGGCCCGGATGTGCGCTGGTGCGGCAATGAGGCGGGCAAATGCCGCAAATCCGAGTGGAGCGTCGTCCCCTCCACCCTGATGGATGTGGAGCGGATTGCAGAGCATTCCCAGCAGGAGGATGACGCAAAATTTTCCCGAAAATACAGCTCTACGGATGAGGATCTAGGCAGCCGTGAAGCGATTGCAGGCGCCAGGGAGCTGATCTGGTTCCCGGCGGAGGTTGACACCTCCATTCGGCCCGGCTGGTTTTATCATAAAAAAGAGGATAAAAAGGTGCGCTCTCTGAAAAAGCTGTTAAAGATTTATTACAGCTCCGTAGGCGCAAACGCGGCTCTGCTGCTCAATATCCCGCCGGACCGGCGCGGTCGGTTTGCCGGGCCGGATGTCAAACGGCTTCAGGAGATTGGTGAAGCGCTGCGCCAGGCCTTCCATGAAAATCTGGCCGCAGGTGCAACAGCGAAGGCCTCCTCCGAGGCAGATGGCGCGCACGCGGCGCAAAAAGCCCTGAGTGCGGACAAGGACGAATACTGGCGCGCGGCGGACGGTGTGGAGCAGGCGGAGATCACCGTTGATCTCGGCCGGCCCACGGCGTTTTCCAAGGTAGTGCTCGGCGAATACCTGCCCTGCGGCCAGCATATCGAGCAATTCACGGTTTATGTAGAAAAACGCGGGAAGTGGAAAAAGGCGTATTCCGCCACCGTGGTCGGCCACAAGCGCATCTGTCTGTTGAAGCGGACGACTGCACAGCGCATCCGCATCACCATTGACGCGTGCCGTACCTTCCCCACACTGCGCCAGCTCGCCGTTTATTGAGCGCTCTACTGGCGGCTGTATCAACACACCCCCCTTCGGGCGCGTTGCAAAACGCAGCCTTCCGTGTTTATTTGCAAACCACTATAATCTTGCTTGTGGTGCGGCCATGGCGCTGAAAACCGCTGTTGCCCCCTGTGCACCGATGCGAGAAGAGAAGCAGCCAAGGGGTTCCACCCCTTGACCCCGCGAACGGCACTGCGGCGGCGGTATTTAAACTTGCC
>USBP01000250.1 GCA_900552985.1 uncultured Oscillospiraceae bacterium | reverse complement strand
GCTTCGGCCTCGGGAAATCCGGCGAGGTGCCGGATGCGATCCGTAAGGGGATTGAAGACGCAAAGAAAAATATGATCCAGGTAGCGCTCAAGGGGACGACGATCCCGCATGAAATCATCGGCAAATTCGGCGCGGGCGTCGTGCTGCTTAAGCCTGCCGCTCCCGGTACCGGCGTTATCGCAGGCGGCCCTGTGCGCGCGGTCGTTGAAACGGTCGGCATCAAGGATATCCGCTCGAAAGCACTGCGTTCCAACAACCCATGCAATGTTGTCAGAGCGACGATCGACGGCCTTTCAAAGCTGCGCAACGTCGACGAGGTTGCCGCGATCCGCGGCAAGTCGGCCAAGCAAATTCTAGGTTAAGGAGGGTGGGTACAATGGCAGACGTCAAGGTAAAGCTTGTCAAGAGCCTGATCGGCAGCAAAAAAGATCAGATTGCCACCGCCCATGCACTTGGTCTTCGTAAGATCGGGGATGTTTCCGTTCAGCCGGATAATCCCCAGACACAGGGTAAGGTGAAAAAAATCAATCACCTTATCGAGGTAACCGAAGCGTAAGCAAGGAGGTGCGAATAAATGAAGTTGCACGAACTTTCACCGGCCGCGGGCTCCAAAAAGGAGGTTAAGCGGATCGGCAGAGGCGCAGGCTCCGGCCAGGGCAAAACGGCTGGTAAGGGCCATAAGGGCCAGAAGGCCCGTGCGGGCCGCGGGATGCGCCCGGGTTTCGAGGGCGGCCAGATGCCGCTGCAAAGGCGTGTGCCGAAGAGGGGCTTTGTCAATATTTTTGGCAAAGAGCTCTCGATTGTAAATGTTTCCGCGCTTGATCAGGCATTTGAAGACGGTGCGGTGGTTGACATTGATGCGCTGATTGCGAAGGGCCTTGTCAAAAAGGTGCTCGACGGCGTGAAAATTTTAGGAAACGGCGAGATCAGCAAGAAACTTACCGTCCAGGTAAATGCTTACTCAGAGGCCGCGAAACAGAAGATTGAGGCGGCCGGCGGAAAGGCCGAGGTGATCTGAACATGTTTCAAACCTTCATCAACGCATGGAAGATCGCCGACCTGAGGAAGAAGATGCTCTTCACGGCGCTGATCCTTCTTGTCTTCCGGATTGGCGCAGCGATCCCGGTTCCCTTTGTGGATATCGGGAGCGCAGGCATCATCGCCGACCCCAATGCCGGTAACTTCATGAACTATTTGAGCATGATGACCGGCGATGCGTTCAACTACGGCACGATCTTCGCAATGTCGATCACGCCGTATATCAACAGCTCCATTATCATGCAGCTGCTGACGGTGGCAATCCCCGCCCTTGAGAGGCTCTCGAAGGATGGCGAGGAGGGCCGTAAGAAAATCGCCTCCATCACCCGTTATGTAGCGGTTGCGCTCGGCCTTTTGCAGAGCACTGCTTACTACTTCTATCTTCGCAACACAAAGACGAACGGCGTGAACTTCCTGCTCAAGGATGCCTCCGGCGCGGATTTCACCGGTGGCTGGGCAGTATTCCAGGCGATTGTAATTATCCTTGTGTTGACTGCCGGTACGGCTCTGATTATGTGGCTCGGCGAGCAGATCAATGAAAAGGGCATCGGCAACGGCATTTCTCTGATCCTGTTTGCCGGTATCGTTTCCCGCATCCCAACGATGGTAACCCAGCTGTTCCACCCGACGCAGGGCTATATTTCGAGGGGCGGCGCGTACTATGCGCTGGTGCCGATCGTTGTGGTTTGCCTGCTGCTGATGATTGCATTCATCGTATGGATGGATAATTCGGAGCGCCGGATCCCGGTGCAGTATGCAAAGCGTGTGGTTGGGCGCAAGATGTATGGCGGCCAGTCCACACACATTCCGATCAAGGTCAACATGAGCGGCGTTATGCCGATCATCTTTGCAAGCTCCATCCTTTCTCTTCCGCCGACGATTGAGCTGTTTATGACGGTAGAGGAGGGCAGCGGATGGGAGACATTCTTCAATCTCTTCCAGGCGCAGAGTCCGTTCTATGCAGTGATTTATTTTGTTCTCATCATCTTTTTCGCCTATTTCTATGCGACAATCCAGTATAATCCGATTGAGATGGCGAACAACATCCGCAAAAACAGCGGGGCAATCCCCGGTATCCGTCCTGGCAAGCCTACTTCTGATTATATCAGCCGGATTCTGTCAAGAATCACATTGCTTGGCGCACTGCTGCTGAGCGTGGTGGCGCTTTTCCCGATTCTGTTCTCACAGATCACAGCCCTTGTGCAGAAGCCCATGAACATTTCATTGGGCGGTACGTCTATCATCATTCTGGTCGGCGTTGCGCTTGAGACAGTCAAGCAGCTGGAATCCCAGATGATGATGCGCCACTATAAAGGCTTCCTTGACTAAGATTTGCGAAGGGAGAAAGGCATGAAACTCATTCTTCTTGGCGCACCGGGCGCAGGAAAGGGGACGCAGGCGGAGATGCTCTCTGCCCGCCTCTCGATCCCTGCGATTTCCACAGGCAACATCATCCGTGACGCGTTAAAAAACGGGACGGAGATGGGCTTGAAAGCTAAGGCCTTTATTGACGCGGGGCAGCTTGTTCCCGATGATGTCGTAATTGGTATCATCCGCGAGCGCCTCGCACAGGACGATTGCAAAGACGGCTTTATCCTGGATGGTTTTCCGCGCACGATTCCGCAGGCAGAGGCGCTCGACGCGATGGGAATTGAAATCGATAAGGTCATCGATATCGAGGTGCCGGACGAGGCAATTGCGGAACGGATGTCGGGCCGCCGTGTCTGTGAGAAGTGCGGCGCTTCCTATCATCTGGAGCATAAGCAGCCTGGCCAGGAGGGCGTATGCGACCTGTGCGGCGGTAAGCTTGTGCAGCGCAAGGACGATCATCCGGATACAGTGCTGGATCGCCTGCGCGTCTATCATGAGCAGACGGAGCCTCTCAAGGATTATTATGCAAAAACCGGAAAGCTCCGTATTGTAGAGGGACAGGACGATGTGAAGCACACGTCTGCGCTGACCGTTAAGGCCGTGGAGGAATAACCATGGTGGTGCTGAAAACCAGGCGGGAACTGTTGCTCATGCGCGAGGCATGCCGTATTTCAGCCGAAGCGCTGCGGCGCGCGGGAGAGGCGGTTCAACCCGGCGTCACGACCGGGGAGATCGATCGGATTGCGCATGATTTTATCATCAGGCAGGGGGCGACGCCCAATTTCCTGCATCTTTACGGCTT
>USBP01000249.1 GCA_900552985.1 uncultured Oscillospiraceae bacterium | reverse complement strand
CAGCCGACGCAACGCCCAGCCAAAACGGGCCGCTTTTCAGGCGTACTTTCCAGTTGATGTTCATAATATGTTCCCTCCAAGTTTTCATTTGCCCTCCGCCGCAAGACGGAGGGCTTTTGTGTTTTGGGTTACATCCACAGCCCGGGGATGCACCTGGACAGCGCAAGCAGAACCATCAGGATGACCGCCTTGACAATCGGGATCGTTACCGGCATGGCAATTCCTCCTCCCTCAGCTCGTCGATGCGGTGATGCGCCGATTTCACGCTCTGCTCCACACGCGTCATCCGCTCGATCAGGTTGTTATGCTTGTTCACTTTGGCCTCCAGCTGCTCCAATCGGTAGGTGGTCAACCGGCTCGACGCAAGGATGCCGAGCAGCGATCCGAGCACCGTGCCCGCCGCTGAGAGCAGCGCTACCGTGATTTCCGGCTCCATCGCTCCACCGCCTTACACCCGCGTCAGGGAGGATACCGCCACCCAGGAGGTAATCTCCTTGAGCAGCGCCTCCCGAACGCCTTTATTCGTCTGGATTTTGCTGACTGTGTGCTGCTTCGGGGCGAGCTGCGCAGAGGGGACGGCCCTGCCGCGTGCGGAGGTCAGGCCGCCATAGACTGCGCCCTTGTTGACCGTGACCTTGCAGCCAACCTCCACGGGCTTGGCCGCTGTGGGCGCGCCGACTGCCGCCGCGTCAACCCAGCCGTATACCCCCTTGCCGTCCTCGCTGATGCAGTGGTAGGGGTGCTTCGCGCCGGGCGCTGTGACCGTCACCTTGCACCGGCTTGCGCCGCGCGTGCTGGCTGCCGCCGTTGCTGTGGAGGAGGCATACACCTTCCCGCCCGCGAATTGGACGATATTGCCCACTTTGATTGCCCCGCCCGTAGAGGGTGTGGACGGCTGCTCGGGCTGGGCCGCCTTTTTCTTCAGGCCGAGGTAATTGACGATTGCTTTCCCGTAAGCCTCGCCCTCACGCTTGAGATCTGCGTCAGAATCCACGATCTGGACGTCGTTTTTGTTGTCCAGGAACGCAAACTCTCCCAGCACAGCCGGGATCCCCATTGCGGCGGGCTCACGGCACATGCCGAAGTTGTAGCTTCCGGGCTGGGACGGCTTCACCCCCCGGCTGTTCTGCCCGATTGCCTGGAACTGCTTAATCAGCTCCTGCGCGAAGGCTTTGGCTTTGCTGTCCGTATGCCAGTAGAAGACCTCGCAGCCATCCCCGCCGCCGGCGTTGTGGGCGATGGTAATCACCAGATTGGGTTTCTGCGCCCTGACCTGTGCCACCCGCTCATTGATCGACAGCGCTTTGTCCGTCTCTCGGCTCATAACGGTTGTACAGTCGTAGCCGGAGAGGTATTCCTGCGCGTACTTTGCAACCTTCAGGTTCGCCTCATCCTCGCGGATGCCGTTTGCTGCCGCGCCGGAATCCGCCCCTCCGTGCTCTGCGTTCAAATAGATTTTTTTGCTCAATTGCTTACACCCTTTCCAAAAGTAGTTCATTCTTACCAAAATCATATGCGGACTGTCCCTTTATGGATTGTTTCAGTCAGCTTTTTCCCACCAGGAGGAGAGAGTGCCGGGAAGCACCAGACAGATGGAAGCGCTTTGCTTGCAGCGGTAGACATTGCCGTTATAGCTGTAGTACAGCCCCTCCGTTACGCTCATCATGGCTTTATATGGAATCGGATTGCGCAATGCGCCCTCTTTCCATTGCAGGGCTGCAAGCGCATTCAAAATCGCCTGCGCCGCCGCATCCACCTCGGCCTGCTGGGCAGCGGAGGGCTTGGTATCCAGCAGCGCTTGACCGGCATCCCGCGCGGCGGTAACGGCGGAAGCATCCAGCGCATCCTCTAATGGATATTTCCTCACTTCATTTATCGCATTTTGCAGGGCCGTGAGATCAGCCGCAAGCACAAGGGCGTCGATGGCATCCATAAGCGTCTGCGCCGTTTGATCCACCAGCGCCTGTGATTGCGCTTTAGGGCGTGCGGCTGATAGTGCGACTGCCATAGCCAAGGCGGCTTCTACCGCTGAAAAATCTGTGTAATCCCCCGGAGCGCACTGGGAAGCGCTCTGGATGGCGCTCTCCAATGCAGCAATGTTGGCGTAGGCCGCTGTGCTCTCGTCAAACCGGCAAAGCTCGATATCGTAAACAGATAAATACATATTCAGCGAAGGGTTTTCGACTAGCGGAGCTTCCTCTTCGAGGGATAGGCGGTAGAGGCCTTCCGTCTGGACGGTCAGCGTATCAAAGGTGACAGTATGGATACTGCCTGCGGTCAGGGGGAAGTTTTCAATTCGCTGTGAGGCCGCAGCTGATCCATCCTGTGCGTAGAGCGTGACGGTCATTTGAAGCGAGAGCTCCTCTATGCTATCCGGCAGCTGGAGCTGAACGGCAAACTGGTAGCTGCCGGGGAAAAGATAGAGCCATCCTCCTTCCTCCGCGTGAATTTGTGTGACTCCGGGGAGCCATGCCGTGCACATGGAATTCGGCTCTTGCCCGGCGACTGGTGGAAGCTCGATCCATTCACTGCCATCCATCGAGAGATAGGAGGAATAGATCGCGCCGGAATATTCATCCGCGCCGCTGGCCTGTGTCCAGTTTACATGCAGGATGGAAACGGGAAGCATTTCAGGCGCACCACTGTACAGGTTGAGAACCTGTGCGACCAAAGCGGAGAGGGCGGTGATGCCGGTAACGTCAATGCCTTTTGCGCCGAGGTTTTGACGCAAGGCCTCACGCGCCTGCCAAAGCTTTTGGAGATAGGGGGAAAACACTCCCTCCGGGATGGAGAGGGATTCAACCGGTACAGAACAGGCGGGTAGGGAGGAGGGGATCTCCAGCACCAGCTCCGCCAGTGTGCAAAAGGAGGAAATGCCGGCTGTAGAAACGCCCTTGGCCTCCAGGTTTGCGGCAAGCTGGCGCTTTGCCTGTGCAAGGGCGGTGAGCAGCGCTGCTGTTGTGGCCGTCAAACCGCCTCCCCGACAAGCGCCTGCAGCATGGCGTTGAGGCTGCCGAGGCCTGCAAGCTGCGTGTTGAATTCAGCCTCAGTCCCGGTGAAACCGCCCGCCTGTGCCGATTGATACGCGCTGGTTCCCGCAGCGCCCGGCGCCCCCTGCGGCCCGGTAGCGCCCGTATCTCCTTTTTCGCCCTGGGGGCCGGCTGCGCCCTGTTCGCCGCGGGGGATTGTGAAGCTGAATACCGGTGCTGTGGCGGTGCCGG
>USBP01000248.1 GCA_900552985.1 uncultured Oscillospiraceae bacterium | reverse complement strand
CTCGCCCGGCTGCACATTTAAGCTGAAATCCTGCAAAATCAGTTTATCATCATCCGGGTAGTGATACGAGACGTGGTCAAACCGGTATGCGCCCCGCACCTCGTCCACGCGCTCCTTCCCCTCGTTGTGCTCCACCTCGTCAGACAGCAGCACATCGCCAATAGAGGAGACGGACTCCAACCCCTTGGAGATGATCGGGATCAACTGAATAACCGCCGTCACGGAGCCCACGATGGTGCCGAAATAGCTTTGATACAGCGCCACATCGCCAACGGGGATCATCTTGCGGTATGCCAGATACCCGGTGAACGCCAGGCAGAGCACCTGGAACAATTGAAACGTCAGCCACGCTACCGAGCCGAACAGCGCCTGAAACGTATCCAGCCGAAATCCGCTCAGGCGGACGCGATGGATCTGCTTGCCCACCCGGCCAATCTCCCAGTCCTCCAACGCGTGTGCGCGCGTGACCGGCACAAGCTCCACCATCTCTATCAGCTGCGCGCTGGTGTTTTCCATTTCAGAACGGAAATCGCGGTTTTTGCGCTTGACCCGCTTGCGGAAAAACAGCATCACAGCCGCCGCTACCGGAACAGCGCACACAAAAAACGCAAACACCAGAGGGCTTTTGGCCAACGTCACGGAAATGGTGAACGCCAGCGTCAAGCTGAACATGACCATGTTGATGAACAGCTGCTCCGACACCATCTCAAACTGCTCTACGTCGCGCATGAGCTTGCTTTGCAAGCGGCCGCTCTCCGTCTTTTTATGATACGGAATGGACAGCTGCTGCAGCTTTGCAACCAGAGCAAAGCGCAGCCCGGCCTCCGTGCGCCGCATCACCTGCGAATACAGCCGCACATGCAGGTATTGAAACGGCACGTTGAGCAGCAGCAACGCTGAAAACCCGATGATGCTCCACACAAACTCCCGCTGGCTCACCTCGGAAACGCCCGTGGCAAAGTTGATGATATTCGCGATCACCAACGGCAAAATCCAGCAGGGCGAATGCTTGACGGCAAAAGCCGCCGCCGACCCGGCCAACTCCCGATAACTGCCCCGATACAGCTGGAGCAGCGTTTTCAGGCCGTTTCCGCCGCCCTTGCGAAACGATTCCTCATAGTGCTCCATGGACGGCTTTGCATGTTTTTTCACTTTTCATCCCCCCAACGGCCGCGCTACAGCTGCACCTTGACCAGATGGCTGCCGCCTTCTGAGAAAATATGCAGCAAGCAATCTTCTCCATCCGGATTCTTCACAAGCTCGGTGCGGCAATCCGTCTGCACCGACCTGGGCGCAGACGGCAAATAGACCACGGACGGTTCCTGTGTGTGCGCAGGCGACTGTTCAAAGCACAGCGTGAACAGCTTACGGTCACTTTGATACCGGTATTGTAAAATTTTACCGTACACCACCTGCGGGTGCGGCCGTTTGAGCGCTTGCATCACCTTGGTGGAGAGGAAGTGCCTATAGTAGCACCAATAGGTGCTGCTCCACTGATTTTCATCAAAAAAGTCCAGCAACGTTTGCGCGCAGCGCACCGCAATGGGCTTATCGGGGAACGCGCCCCATTCGCCCACCAGCACCGGCACGCCCAGCCGCTCCTGCGAGCGCTGATGCTCCTCAAAGATGCGCAGCACACGGTCGTCGCTCGCATATTGATACAGCGGCGTATCCACAAACAGATCGTAGCCGTGCGGCGCAAACGCCACGTGCGTGTCCGTCCGGCCGTCCACCTGCGGCTTTTCGGCGCTGTAGGGAATGCCGAGATTCGACCAATAGGAATTTTCCATGAAAACGATATGGTCGCTGTCCACCGCGCGCAGCTTTTGCGTCACGCGATTGAGGAACGGCGTGTAATAGCATGTATCGAACGCTTTGATCTCGTCCTCCACGCTGCACACCACCTCATGGAACAGCTCTTTATCCATGAGCACCTGCCGGAGCGCCTTCACCTTTTTGGGGTTCTTGAGCCGCCTCACCATTTGGAACACCAGCTTGCGAAAGCCTTTCTTCTCCGTGGTGTTCGCAAAGCAATCGCGCAGATGCATCGGCTGGCCGGCAGGCAGGCCGCTGAGCTCCTCCGTTTTTTGCACCGCCGCCTCAAGGATGGCGGTGAACACATCGCGCCGGATGCGGCACGGAAACGGCTCGTTCATCAAATCGTAGCCGACGAGCGCGGTGTTATCGCAAAAGCGCTGCGCCACATGCTGCCACATATCCGCGTAATACTCCTGCAAGCCCTTGCCGTTGACCATCTGGTTGTGCCAGAAGGCATGGAATGCGTTGTGGGTGGCCTTGCCGAAGAAATAGCCCTCCGCCCACACAAAGGATGGCTTCTCATACGCGCAGCCATTCGTCAGGCACGCCCACTCCGGCGCGCCGTCGCTGAACGTTGAACCATACAGATCCTGGTGCATATCGAGATAAAAATAGATGCCGAGCTTTTCACACAACCGGCCCACCTCAACCATGCGATCCAGATATTCCTCGTTGTATTGAGACGGCTGCGGCTCGATGGCGTCCCAGATCAGCCCCAGGCGCACACAGTTGAATCCCGCCGCCTTGAAGCGCAGCAGCAGCTTTTCATCCGGCACATGGATATACTCCTTACGTTTGCCCTTGTGCCGGTGCCATCCTTTATCCACGTAATTGATGCCGTAGAGGATCACCTCACCGCCCAACTCGTTTTTGAATTTTGTTTGATCTACCGTGATTCGTTGCATAACGTTGCCACCTTTCCGTTTTCAGTATAACAAAGCGCACATCTGAAGACAATGCAATTTTCGGAATAAATTATACAACAATCGGAACGAAAATACGGTTTTCAGATAACTTTACCAACCCGCTGATTTCCTAAACAACACAGGCCCTCCTGCAGCAGAAAACTACCACAGGAGGGCGCTTTGCCTGTTATCCGGAATGGAAAGGGCTCCGTTTCGTTACTTGCTCTTCAAACGAATCCACGCCTGTGCCGCGCATAACGGGAAAGCGGCGCTCTCCTGTGCAGAAGAGCGCCGCTCTATTTTTAAAAATGGGAGCCTATTTTCACCTAGGCCGCATTAATACATGCCGCCGCCCTGAGCTGCCATCGCCGCATTCGCAGCAGCGTCCGCAGCCGGATCGGGCTTATCGGTGACAAGGGATTCCGTGGTAAGCACCATAGCCGCAACGGAGGAAGCATTCTGAATGGCGGAACGGGTCACCTTGGTGGGATCCAGGATACCGC
>USBP01000247.1 GCA_900552985.1 uncultured Oscillospiraceae bacterium | reverse complement strand
CGCCGCCGCTCCGTCAGCTGCTGCAGTGATGATCTGGCGAAGCGGCTTTGCGCGGCAGTCACCCGCCACAAAAACGCCTGCAAGCGGGGTTTTACAATCCTCGCCGGCAATGAAATAACCGTTTTCATCCAGCGGTAGCTGGCGGGAGAAGATACCGTTCTCCGGAATCAATCCAATGGCGACGAACACAGCGCTGACCGGCAGCTCCTGCTGTCCTCCCGTTTTGATGTTTTGAATCACAGCGGAGGTAACGCGGGCTTCTCCCCGGATTTCAGAGACCGTGCTGTCGTATAGAATTTGGATATTCTCCCGCTGGCGGACACGGTTAGCAAGCGCCCGTTCCCCCCGGAAGGCATCTCGCCGGTGAATCAGGAATACCGTGCGGCAGACGTTGGAGAGGAAGAGCGCATCCTCCAGCGCCGTATTCCCTCCGCCAACGATGGCGACATCTTTTCCCCGGAAAAACGCGCCGTCGCAGGTGGCGCAATAACTCACGCCGCGGCCGGTCAGCTCCGCTTCGCCAGGGCAGCCGAGCTTGCGGCGTTTTGCGCCGTTGGCGATGATCACCGTCTTTGCCTCATAACGGCCCGCATTGGTTTCCACTATCTTGGGGTTGCCGGCGAGCTCCGCCTGCGTGACTGCTTCAAATCGGAACTGTGCTCCAAGCGATTCCGCCTGAGCGTAAATTTGCTGCGCGAGCTCCGGCCCTGTGATACTGGGGATGGCAGGGTAGTTTTCAATTTCATTGGTCACGGCGTTCTGGCCGCCGTAGAAGTTTTCCTCCAGCAAGATTGTGTGCAAGCCTGCCCGCTGCGCATAGATGGCGGCTGTCAGGCCTGCGCAGCCCGCGCCGATGATGATGATATCCGTCATGTAGTACGCCTCCCTCACTTGAATATATTCTGCCCGCCTACTTACAATGTACCAAAAGGAACAGGATTTTTCGCGGCCGACGAAAACAGCCTGCGGTTCCAGGCCACGTTGCCGGCCATCGGCTCCTGTTGCCCCCGCCGATAGGCGTATCGCGTTTGTATGATACACAGAGGCTAAAATATAGTATAGCGCAAATTCTCAGGCCTTCAGGAACTTTGTCACACTTTTCGGAGTCTTTTGCGTGCACGCAGAAGGAAAAATACCCCCAGCAGGGCGGTGAGCAGCTCCGTTGCAGGGATTGTCAGCCAGACGCCATCCAGCCCGAAGCAGCGCGCCAGCAGCAAAAGAATCGGGAGGATCAGGATGACGCCGCGCAGAATGGAAAGCGTAAACGCCTCTTTCAGCTGCGCCATGGCGGAGAGCGAGGTGATCGTGACGATATTGAAGCCCGTCAGGGCGAAGGCCAGGAAATATAGATCGATTGCCCGTACGGCGATTGCAGTGAGTTCGGGCGAATCCTCCTGGTTGAACAGGCCGGCGATCTGTTCTGGGAACAGCACGCCTGCTCCGTAGAAAAGCAGCCCAAGGGCTGCGGCGCAGCCCACTGCAAGCAGATAAGCGTGCCAGACCCTTTTTTGCAGCTGTGCGCCGAAATTGGTGCTGATGATGGGCTGTACGCCCTGCCCGATTCCGTTAAAAAATGCGGTGCAGACGATGGCGATGTTTGCCACGATCCCATAGGCGGCCACAGCCGTGTTGCCGGAGAGCTCCAAAATGACCCGGTTGAAGGCCAGGATGACAATGCCGGCGGAAAATTCTGTGATGAAATTGGAAACCCCGCAGCGGAAGATTTGCAGGAGCTCCCGAAGCTCCGGCCTGAGACGGATCAGGCGCAGCGTATTGCTTTTACGCAGGAAATGCGCCAGTTGGATAAGCAGACCCAACACGCTGCCAAGCCCTGTGGCAAAAGCTGCGCCGAACATTCCCATACCCATTGGATAGATGAACACATAGTCGAGGACAATATTCGTCAGCGTGGAGACCGTCATGGCTGCCATGGCGAGGTGTGGATTCCCGTCGTTGCGCACAAAGGCGGTCATGATATTATTCAAGATAAAGGCGGGGGAAAACAGCAGGATGACGCGCAGGTATTCAATGGTGAGGCTTGCCGTCTCCTGCGTAGCGCCCAGCAGGGATGCGACCGGCCCGGTTGCAAACAGGCCGATCAGTGCAAACAGCAGCGCAAACAGGACGCCCAGCGTAACAGAGCAGGTGAAGGGCCTGGAGGCACGCTGGCGCTCCCCGCGCCCGAGCAGGATAGAGAAGACCGTCCCTCCGCCAATGCCCAGCAGCGCGCCAATGCCGAAAATGAGATTGTATGCCGGCAGGCCGATATTCAGCGCCGCGAGCCCAAGAGGGCCTACGCCATTGGCAATGAAATAGGTGTCCGCCAGAATATAGAGCGACATACCGACCAAACCGATCACGCCGGGCGTGACGTAACGGAAAAAAACGCCGGTGACCGGTTTCGTAAGGATAGCCTCGCGCTGCATATTTCCGCCTCCCTGGTGAAAGAGTTTATCCTAAAATGAAAAGAGGGGGCTGGCAAAGCATCCAACGGCCTAACGATGCTTTGCAGCCTCCGCTGCTTCCGGCCCTGCCCCGGCGGGCGAACCGGACGGATGATTCAGTTGAGCGGCTCTTATCGTAGCAGATATGCCGCAGTTTGTCAACCGGCATGGGAAGCCGCCTCTGTGCAGAAAATGAATCTAATTTCTATGATTGGCAAAATTACATCAAAATATATCAGTTAAATTTTGCTTCTCCCGTGGCGTGCCCCCTCTGTTCTTTCATCTGTTTGCGTGGGTTCAAGCATGATTTTGGCATTCTCCCTCTGCTCAAGCCCGCAGGGCTGTTTGTGCGGCATGGCAAGGGCAAACAGATCCGTTGTTTGTGCGTTCAGTTGATAAATATAGTGCGCATCGGAAGAGAGCCTCCGTAGCTCGGAAGCACGCATCAGTACGGGCAGCGTCGCTGTATTGCGCATACGCCGCAGAAGCTCCTGGCCGCGCTCGTTGAAGCCGAGCACACGCAGATACGGCGGGGATAAACGCATCGCCTCCCGTGTGACGCCTAGAAATGCATGCAGCGCCAGGCGGCGGATACGCGCATGCGTATAGCGCTTTGTTTTCGCTGCGATGAAAAATTCTTCCAGTGAGGCGGCGTAACGGGCGGCACGGTAGAGCCGGTATTCCAGCCCTTCGCTGATATCGGGCAGCGCGGCCCAGTCCTCCGGCGTCATGCGGCGCAGCTGTGCAAGAATTGCCGTTTCCAGCACAGGATAGCAGATGGGCG
>USBP01000246.1 GCA_900552985.1 uncultured Oscillospiraceae bacterium | reverse complement strand
CAGCCGCAGCGGCCGGCGCAGTCCCGCACCAAGGGCGCAGCGCGCACAGTCAATACCCGTACCGCACAGGTGGAGCTGGATAAATACAACGAGCGCTATGAAAAAATCGCCCCGACCAACACGCGTGGTGCGGGCGATCAGAGCGTCCATAAGCAAAAGCTCAAGCAGCGTTCGCAGCAGTACCGCCGCCAGGGCGGCCGGCCCGGGCGCAGGGAATCTGAGGCAGAGCGGCTCAAGCGTATTGCCGCAGAGCGCGCCAAGCGCCCGCAGCTCGTCATTAAGGTGCCGGATGAGATCTCCGTGGGCGATCTTGCCGCCATGATGAAGCGCACGGCGGCGGAGGTCATCAAAAAGCTGATGAGCCTTGGCGTGATGGCTACAGTCAATGAGATTATTGATTATGATACAGCGGAGATTGTAGCCTCTGAGCTGGGCGTAAAGGTGGAGAAGGAGATTATCGTCACAATCGAGGATCGCATCATTGACGACAGTACGGATGACGATAAGGATCTTTTGCCGCGCGATCCGGTTGTGGTGGTCATGGGCCACGTTGACCATGGCAAGACCTCTCTGCTCGACGCCATTCGGCACACCTCTGTCACCGCAGGGGAGGCTGGGGGGATTACGCAGCACATCGGCGCATACCGTGTGGCGATCGATGGGCAGGAGATCACCTTCCTGGATACGCCCGGCCACGCGGCCTTTACAGCGATGCGCGCGCGCGGTGCGCAGGCGACGGATATCGCCGTGCTGGTTGTCGCCGCTGACGACGGCATCATGCCGCAGACGGTGGAGGCGATTAACCACGCCAAGGCGGCGAATGTGTCGATCATTGTGGCGATCAACAAGATGGACCGCCCCGGTGCAAACCCGGAGCGCGTGATGCAGCAGCTGACGGAATATGAGCTGGTGCCGGAGGAATGGGGCGGAGATACGATTTGCGTGCCGGTTTCCGCCAAAACGCATGAGAATATTGACAAGCTTCTGGAAGCGATCCTGCTGGTTGCAGAGATGAAGGAGCTCAAAGCCAATCCCAACCGCGCGGCCAAGGGTATTGTCATCGAAGCGCGGCTGGATAAGGGCCGCGGGCCGATTGCAACGCTGCTGGTGCAAAACGGCACGCTGCATTCTGGCGATATCATTGTGGCGGGTATGGCGGTTGGCCGCGTCCGCGTAATGACAGATGACCGCGGCCGCAAGGTGGAAACGGCGGGGCCGTCCGTCCCTGTGGAAATCATGGGCCTTGCGGAGGCGCCGCAGGCCGGCGACGCGTTTGATGCAGTCTCAGATGAGCGCCTGGCGCGTGCACTGGTCGATCAACGCAAGCAGAAGGCCAAGGAGGAGCAGTTTAACGCAGTCCAGAAGGTTACGCTCGATAACCTCTTCGCCTCGATTCAGGATGGGCAGATGAAAGAGCTCAACATCATCATCAAGGCGGATGTGCAGGGCAGCGTGGAGGCCGTCAAGCAGAGCCTGGAGAAGCTCTCTAACGAGGAGGTTCGCGTGCGCGTGATCCACGGCGGCGTGGGCGCGGTCAGCGAATCCGATGTGATGCTGGCCCATGCTTCCAATGCGATTATTGTCGGCTTCAACGTTCGCCCTGATCCGGTGGCGGCCAGCCAGGCGGAGCGCGACGGTGTGGAGATGCGTATGTACCGCATTATTTACGATTGCATTGAGGATGTAGAGCACGCGATTAAGGGTATGCTCGCGCCGAAAATCCGCGAGGTGGAGCTCGGCCGTGCGGAGGTGCGCAGCACCATCAATATTTCAAGCGTCGGCCGGATTGCGGGCAGCTATGTGACGGATGGCAAGGTGCAGCGCAATGCAAAAATCCGTGTTGTGCGCGATGGCATTGTGGTAGCGGAGGACGAGATTGCCTCCCTGCGCCGCTTTAAGGATGATGTCAAAGAGGTCGCCCAGGGCTATGAATGTGGAATCGGCCTTGCAAAATTCAATGATATCCGTGAGGGCGACGTTTTAGAAGCCTTTATTATGGAAGAATACAGGGATGAATAAAACGCCCGGCCCGTGTTGGGCGGGCCGGAGAGGATGGACGTGACGATCAATGGCTGGATACCGGATTGACCGCATATCGGAGGATATCAAGCGGGAAATTATTGCAGAGATGCGCGAGCTGAAGGATCCACGCATACAGCAGGGAATGCTGACGGTTGTGCGGGTGGAGGTGAGCTCCGATCTCTCCTTTGCGAAGGTGTATGTCAGCGCAATGGAGGGGATAGAGACGGCGCAGCTTGCCGTGAAGGGCCTGACGAGCGCGACAGGGCATCTTCGCCGCGAGGTGGGGCGCCGGTTGCATCTGCGCAAAACGCCGGAGCTGAAATTTATCGCGGATGACTCTATTGCACACGGGATGGAGATCGTGCGCAAGCTGGAAACGCTTGCAAAGGAGGAAGAGGATGCGCATTGATGTGAAAGCGGCGGCACGGCTGCTGGAGGAGCAAAATGATATCCTGATCCTTTGCCATGGCCATCCGGATGGAGACACGCTCGGCTGCGGCTTCGCGCTGTGCGGCGCTTTGCAGCAAAAGGGCAAGCGTGCGCGGGTGGAGTGCGCCGATGAAATTCCCACGAAATACGCATATCTCTGGCGGGAGATAGCGCATCAAGCCTTTGAGCCGCAGTTTATTGTGGCTGTGGATGTGGCGGATCCCAAGCTGCTGGGCCACCCGGCGGAGGAGCAATATGCGGGGCGGATCAACCTGTGTATCGACCATCACGGCTCCAATATTCTGTATGCGGAGAAAACGTTGCTGGATCCTTCCGCCGGAGCTACCTGTGAAATTATATTTGAGCTGCTGCGGGAGCTGGAGGCGCGAATTGATGCGGCGGTTGCGGACTGCATCTATACAGGGCTTTCTACGGATACTGGCTGCTTCCGCTATTCCAATGCGACGGCCCGTACGCACCGAATTGCGGCAGAGATGATCGATTGCGGCGCAGACGCGCCGATTATCAACCAGGTGATGTTTGAAACGAAAACGCGCACCTATGCTGCATTGGAGCGGTTGGCGCTGGATTCATTGGAGTTGTTTTGCGAAGGGCGTGCAGCGCTTGTGACCGTTACGCAGGAGATGTATCGCCTGAGCGGCTCCGATGAGAGCGAATGCGACCCGATTGCCTCCCTCCCGCGCCAGATTGAGGGCGTTCTGGTCGGCGTCATGCTGCGCGAGCGGGCGGATGGAACCTTTAAGGCTTCTGTGCGTACGCACAGGCCGGTCGACGCAGCAGA
>USBP01000245.1 GCA_900552985.1 uncultured Oscillospiraceae bacterium | reverse complement strand
AGGCTTGCCGCAACTGCGGCGATCACACCCGACGCAGCGTTCAGCCCCGCCAGCGCGCCAAACGCCAGCGCAAAGGGGAACATTGCCATGGCCTCCACCCCGCCTGCGGCAATGCTCTGCCCCAGCCTTTTGATACGATCATTTGCAAACGTTCGCTGCATTTCATCCCAACCTTATTGATCAAAGCCTGCCTTCGATTATACCGGAGATTCCGGCGGGATGCAAGAAAAAGCTTTTGCAGCCTTTTGATTTGTAGTATAATGATGAGGGTCAGTATACTGTCAGCACGTTCAAGCGGAGGGGGAAACTATGAAAGTTGGGATCATTCGCTGCTTACAAACAGAAGACTATTGCCCCGGCACGGCTGATTTTAAAGCCATTCAAACTAGGACGGGCAGTTTTGAAGGGATATGCGAGCCAATTGAAATCATCGGGTTTATTAACTGCGGCGGCTGCCCCGGCAAAAAGGCCGTGCTTCGGGCCAGGGAGCTTGTCAAGCGCGGAGCCGACACCATTGTTTTCGCCAGCTGCATCCAAAAGGGAACGCCCATTGGCTACCCTTGCCCTTTTGCACGGCAGATGAAGGCCTGTATCGCTCAGGACTTAGGCGGCAAAATCCGTTTGTTAGATTATACGCACTAAGGGTTGCCTTTTCAGCTCCAGTCAGAAAGGAAGCACAGCATGCATAAACGAACCAAGCGAATTTTAAAATGGACGCTGATCCCGCTGGGCTGCGTCGCGCTCTTTTTTTTGCTCTCGTTCCTGCTCAACGCCGCTGCCGAGCCGGGCGACCATGTCTCCCCGGGTTATGAGCGGGTTGACCTCACGCCGCTTCTGGAGCAGGCTGCGCTCACGGACGATGACTATCAAACGCTCTACGAGCAGACCGGGCTGGGCAGGCCCGCTGTGCAGGATTTGCTGCTCCTGCCGGATGGAAAAGCGAAAATTCTCCAATTTCAGGAGGATTTCCTCCGGGAGCCGCAGATTACATGCAAGCAAATCTCCATCACCGCCTATCAGGAGAGCCTGACGGATGAAAACGGCAGCCGGATCTACGGCTTTGAGCTTGCTCCTCTGAAGGATGGAGATATCCTTCTAACGCGCTCCATGCATTCCTTCGGCTGGCGGCATGGCCACGCAGCTCTGGTTACCGACGCCGCAGCCGGGCAGACGCTGGAGGCAATTTCTCTCGGCGTGGATTCCGCATATCGCAGCGCCAACGGCTGGCGCGATTGGCCCACCTTCATCCTCCTGCGGCCCAAGGCGGCGTATCAGGAAAAGGCCGCCCAAGCCGTCGCGTTTGCAAACGAGCATCTCGCCGGTATCCCCTATAACCTCGTGGCCGGCATCTTCACCTCCAAATTTCAGGAGGAGCCCGGCGGCACACAGTGCGCGCACCTTGTATGGGAGGCCTATCAATCCGCCGGGCTTGATCTCGACGCCGACGGCGGCAAAATCGTCACGGTCAAGGATCTAGTCAACCTCGAGTATCTCGACGTTGTGCAGATCTATGGGGTGGATCCGGAGGAGATTTGGCCGTAAAAGGGCAGAGGGCAGATTCCAGATAGGAAACAGCGGATAGGAACGCAAAAGAAAACCTGCCCCAGTGCAGCGCATCAAAATTTTTTGAAAAAAATCACGCTGTGAGAGACGGCAAGCGGACGAGCCCTTTACGGAGCGCCCGCCTGCTGCATTCTCGCAGCGTGGTTTTTTATCTATCAATTATAGATATAGCCGGTCGATCAGGCGAATGACCAGCTCCTGATCCTCTTGCGGCAATGCATTGAGCTTCCGGCAAGCCTCACGCGTGGCAAGCGGAGGCAAATCGGCAGCAAAAAATTCTGCCGGAGTTAGCCCAAAATAATCGCAAATTTCTAAGAACATAGCCATGGAGGGCAGCGCCCGGCCGGAGGTAATGCTCTGGATATAGCCTTTGCTCTGGCCAAGCTCATAGCTGAGCTGGTATTCTGATAAATTTCGTTCCAGGCGCAGCCGGGTAATACGCTCCCGAATCAAATCTTCATACGTCATATGAATCGCCCTCCTACAGTGAATAGGATAAGGCGTTTTCGCGTCTCAAGGGCTAATTTATTTAATGTATCATTAGCCCGACTGCTTTACACGGCAATCGGCAAAATATACCAATAAACCGCCACAAAGTGCAGCGTGCTGCCCGCCAGCACAAAAATATGGAACAGCGCGTGAAAATATTTGACCTTTTTCCCCAGGCCATAGAGAATCGCGCCCACCGTATAGACCACGCCGCCCAAAATCACGAGCACGATCCCCGCTGTGCTGAGCGCACGGAACAGCGGCCGCACCACCAGCAGCAGCGTCCAGCCGATGGCGATATAGAGCACCATCTCCATCACTTTAAATTTTTCAAAGTCAATCAGTGTGAGGATGATCCCCAACAGCGCGCAGCCCCAGGCGACGCCGAACATGACCCAGCCCGCCGTATTATTTTCCGAGCGTAGAGCAATGAGCACGCAGGGGGTGATCGTCCCTGCAATCAGCAGATAGATCACGCCGTGATCCACAATGCGCATGAACCGCTTTGCATTCCCCGCCGGCAGTCCATGATAAAGCGCGGAGCAGAAATACAGAATAATCATGGAGGCGCCATAAATCACGGAGCTGACAACCCCCACCGCAGAATCCAGCTTTGCCGCGCGCACTGTGCACATCACAAGCACCACAATGCCAAACACCGCGCCCACTGCGTGGGTGACGGAATTGATGATATCCTCTCTTTTTCCATATTGAATCAGCGGAACCTTATCCAACGACATCGCAATGGACCTCCCTTTCCGGATTACATCCGGCCGAATTGATGCACCCATCATATCACTCTACGCATATCATGTCAATAGTTTCCGCAATTAATAGTTTTATAATCTTTTAAAAATATGTAAATTATATTTCATACGGTTTTTAATACTATGTTATCACTCCAGATAGATCAAACGGCGGAATATACTCCTCTCTGGCAGAGGATAACTCCTGAAGGTAGCCTCCCGTCATCCCCAATTCCAGCAGCTTATCCACCACCTTTTCATATTCCCGGCGTGTGATGCGCCGCCTAAGCTCCGGGAAGGCATCGAGCTCCCCACAGGGCGTGTATTGGCACATCAGGCTGACAAGCGTGCCCTCCGGCAAATGGTCATGCATCCACTCCAGCGCCTGAATGGACTGCGCCGTATTTTGCGGCAGGATCAGGTGCCGGACGATCAGCCCCTTCCTCATCAGGCCGGTGCTGTCAAA
>USBP01000244.1 GCA_900552985.1 uncultured Oscillospiraceae bacterium | reverse complement strand
CCCCCCTTCCGCATATCAGCCGTTCATCGTTTATATGCGGAAGGAAACGGTTTTGCTTTCCCCTGCCTCAAACGCAACGCTTTGCGTTTCGCCGGACAGGCCGCAGGCGATCTCAATGGTCTGCTTTACGTCGGATCGGATCGTGGCCTGCGCCATGCCTTTCTGCGTATCCCAGCGCAGGCTGACGATTTCCGCCCGTGTTCTGGCGCGAAGCCCGCATATTTCACCCGCCTCAAACCCGTTTGTGGGCAGGCAGGGCAGCAGCTCGATGACGCCTGGGTCGGAATATACCAGACTCTCATTTACAATACCGAGATAACCGATTGCAAAATCTGTGCAGTAGCAGCTGGAACGGTCGAAATGATGATTGGTCATGAGCGAGGGGTAATAAATTTTACTGTTCATGAGCGTTGTCAGCGCCTGTGTGAGGGCTTCGCGATCCTTCAGCCGGCTGGCGATCAGGCTGCGGTGCACAAGGGCGTGGCTCGCCTCGTTTTCGCTCTCCCGGTTTTCGATTGCCTGCAAACAGGCGGCCTTCAGGGCGGGGTCGGTCTGCGTTTCATTCATCGGCCAGGCACAGTAGAGATGGCTCAAATGCCTGTGCTCGTTGTTTTCCTCAAACTGGCGGCATGCCCACTCCTTGAGCGCGCCCGTTTCGTCGTACAGGTACGGAGGAAGCTTGCTTTTCAGCGCTTCCCATTTGCTCGTATCCGCATCCGGATCAACGTGCTTCATCACATCAATCAGCATTTCGAGATTGCTGTTGCAGGCGGAAATATCAATGGCGCAATTGGCCGCAGAGGGGCTTTTGTAATTTTTGGGGTTGTTTTCCGGTGAGTAGCTGGGCAGGATGCAGTAGGTCTCTCCATCCTCCAGCCGTGTTTTACCCGGCTGATAATGGATGTTGCCGTCCGCGTCCGTATAATATTCCGGGCTCATCAGCTGCGCCCAGTAATTTGCGCTTTTTGTGAGCAAGGGTAACAGGATCTCCGACTCCAGCATGAGATAGCCCCTTTTCCGGATTTGTGCAAGCGCTTCATCCGTCAAATCCTCAGGGGTGATGGAAAGCACGGATTTGAGCGCATCCAGATCGAATTCATCGCTCAAAGGGATTTGGATATCACCGTAGCATTGCAGGGCTTCATAGAGCGGATAGAGCATCCAGGAGGTTCCCGCGTTCCAATACCGGAAGGGGTATGGATAGGCAGTTTCCGTGATTGCCGCACTGTCGCCATCCGTATTCACAGGGGCCTGGATTGCATCGGTATAGCCGTGAGTTGCCAGCGCGTTTTCCTCCCAATCCGGCATTTGCCGAAGCAGAAAATAGACATATCCAACCGGCGCTGAGCTGATATTGCCCGTGTTCATTGAGGAAATTTGGAGATTCACATTGGCGTCCATCGTGTATTTGCTGCCCCAGCCCGTGTTCCATTCCCCCGTCCACATTCCATAAAGGCGGCTGGTGGAATAGCCTGCGCAGCAGAGATAAGCGTACCTGCCGGAATAATATGCCCGCTGTGCAAGCGCGCTGCTGAGTTGTTTTTCGCCCCTCGCCTGCCGGATCAGCGCTTCGTTGGAATCGCCGCTGGCGCCGCCGTCAAGCGTCAGGGTGCTGAGCGGATTGCCGTCTGCGTCTGTGCGTCGTAATGCGTCAGGGTGACGGCGTTAAACTGAGGCTGGTAGATTTGAAGATGCGCGCTAAGCGCGGATTGGTAATCGAAAGCGCCATCCTTTGTGTATTTTTCTGCGATTGCCCGGGCCTGTGCCTCTAACTCGTCCAGGAGCGCATAACTTTCGGCGGCTTTAAAATCGTCGTATTTTCCCATGCTGTCCGTCCGGCCGGAAACGGTGATCAGATAGACGCTGTCTGCATCCGTAATCTGGATTTGCGGGTTATCCGCTGCGGCATATTGCTCGTCCCGAACCTTTTTCCCCTCCAGCCTTTCACGGCTTCCGCCTTCGGTTAACACAAAGGTCAGCGTTGCATAACCGCCCTCTCGGAGCTCGCTTTGTTCATAATCCGGGTAGTGGGCGACCATCGCAATGGAATCGCACGCTTCGGAAACCAGCTTTTTATATTGGAGGTCCGTTTCATTTCCGTCGCCGTAATTCGCAAGCACGGAAATATCATCAATGGAAAGCGTCAGGTTGACCTTGCTGCCCGTGCTGGATTGCGTGATTTTAGTGATGGTGGCGTCGTCCGCCTTCGAGGTGAATGTGCTTCTCGACCACTCGCCGTTTCGGTCTGTGTAGCGCACGCCGACCTCGGCCGTTTCATAATCTGTGTAGCGCACATAGTCTTTGGCGCGCGCCCGCTCTTGGCTCAGGCGCAGCTGTGCTCCCGGGTGGTAATAATAAACGTCGTCATAGCTTGCGTTGTCCACAATATCAGCGCCTCTGACGATGCTCTGCTTGACCGTTTCAAGCTCGTGAGAGGTGTCAGGGCAGGCGCGCGGGTTTTCATTCGGCATGATGAAATGAATATGCTGGAAGATCATCGTATCGCTGTAAGGGGAGCCGCTTGTAATGACGCCCTGACGCCCGTTGCCGCTTACCATCCCCTCCCTCCAGGAGGAGGTGCGGTTTTTACGCCACGAGGAAAGCGTTTTGTATGTAGTGCAGTAAGAAATTTTGTTTTCGCTGTCAAAAATTTCACTGACATCGGCAGATGTTTTGCCGCAGGAGGCGAGGGATGCAGCCATACAGAGCGCAAGGGCGAAACATGCTGTTTTTTTTGCTTTTTGTACCAATACGATCATCCCTTTCAAAGCGCCGCCAGCTGGTTTGCAAGCCTTTTGGATGGCAAATTTACCGTACAGGGCGGCCTTTCTTTTATAAACGGAAGTATATCATAAAAATATATGGAAAACAATCGTATGATTTTCCTTTTAAGGGAATGTGACGCCGCTTTCCATCCGGTTTGGTATGTCTCATATCGCATGGCCGTGCCTGGCATCAGCGTGCTGGTACACATCGGTTTTCCGCGCCGCGGCCGCGTTATCCGCCTTGCTTTTGCCGCCAGTCGGGCCCGGGAACGCAGTCAGCATGCGTTTGGGCACGACCTGACGGCGATGTTCCCCCTGTGCACGGATGCTGCGTTACCGTTTTATTTGAATCGAAGCCTTTTCAAGCCCTGCATTTTCTGATATGATAGGAAGAAGACAACGCACCGGCAGGCGACGCGAACGGCGCCGTCAGGCTGGAACGCATGCGCGCTGGCAGCTCTCCCGTCCGTTTGGCGGCAGGACGGCTGTTGCTGTGGCTCCA
>USBP01000243.1 GCA_900552985.1 uncultured Oscillospiraceae bacterium | reverse complement strand
ACACTTTTCTCCATATCCCTTCCGCAGTGCCTCCAGCCTCTCATGCGGAATCCCGCACCCGTTATCTGCAATTTCAAAGACCGCCCGGCTCCCGGCCGTGAAAACGCGCAGCGAGAGCCGCGTCATCCCTTTCGCATGGAACACGGCATTTTCCAAAAGATTGGTGAGCACCTGCTCAATCAACATCGCATCCATGGGGATACTGATAAAGCGATCCGGAATTTCTACCTCAACCGTCTGCTGCGGATAACGCTTCTTAAATTTTAAGAGGACCGCATCAATGAGCTCCTCCAAAACGGTCGGTGTTTTGATAATAGAAACCTTTGCCCCATCAATTCGTGTGACAGACAACAGGTTTTCCACCATTCGGATCAACCATTCCGAATCCTCGCGCGTTTCACGCAGCAGCTTCAGCTTTTGCTCTCTGGTCAGCAGGTCATAATTCTCCAGAATGGTAGAGCAGGCGCCGTAAATCGACGTCAACGGCGTGCGCAGGTCATGTGAAACCGCACGAAGCAAATTGGCGCGTACTTTCTCTTTTTCGCTCTCCGCGCGCATACGCTCCTGATTTTTGATCCGTGTCGTCAGCGTGCTTGTTGTGACAGCCACAAAGAGCATGGCAAGCGCTGAAACCAGATTCTCCGGTATCGAAAAATTAAACTCAAAAAAAGGGAAGGTAAAGGCAAAATTAACCGCGAGCACACTGAGCAGGGATGCAACAATCCCCCACACATACCCGCGGGTGGTCAAAGACACCAGAAACACTGCCAGGACATAGATCATCGGCGCCAATACCTGCGTGCTGCACAGCTCCTGCAGCAGGATGACCGCCCCAAACGATATGGACAGGACCAGCACCAGTATCAAAATATTTTTCATACGGCTTTGGGCTTTTTTCATAGCTGCCTCCCAACATTTCCAAGGAGGGATTATACCAAAATCATGGTTAAGATACGGTAAAGGTTATTTTATCGGGGGCCTTCGGCCCCTTCTGCATTTCATTATAAAGCATTTCCTATTTTTTTCAGCCTTAAAATTGTTTATCCAACACAGAATCTTTTTAGAAGAAGGCTTTCAGCGGGTACAAAAAAGAACAGGCCCTCCGGCAGGCCATTTGCCGGAAGGCACGTTTTACAGATGGAATTGCGAGGATCCGCGGCCCTCATTCCGTCCGACCTGCGCCCCGCATGATATCCTCCGCAATTTCCTTGAATACCGGCGCGCCGTCTGTCGCGCCGGAGGAGCCGTCCTCCTTAAGCACCACGATGGCGTATTGGGGCTCATCCGCCGGGAAATATCCTGCAAACCAGGTGTGTAACGTTTCCACGCCGCTCGCGTCATACCATCCGCTCTGCGCAGTCGCCGTCTTGCCGGCCGCCGTGCCGCCCTCTGGCTTGGCATGCTTGCCGCTGCCCACTTCAACCGTTTGTGTTAAAAATCGCTGAAGAATATGCGCCGTGCCTTTTGACATAGCCTGCAAAGGCGGCTGTAGCTCTACCTCCTCCCGCAAATTTTCATTTTCATCCACCAATCCCTCCACTAAAACGGGCTTTTGATATCCGCCGTCATTGGCGATACAGGCATAGAGGGAAGCGAGCTGCAACGGCGTTGCCAAAAGTGTCCCCTGCCCAAAGGCAAGGTTTGCCAGCGCAGCCGGAGCGGTCAGCTCCTCTGCCTTGGGCAGAGTTCCCGCCGGGGCAGTCAGGCCATCTGCCAATTCCGTCTGGATGCCAAAGCCAAGCCTGTCCGCCATTTCTACAATCTGCGCAGGCTCCAGCAAAGAGGCCAAATGGATAAAATACGGGTTGCAGGAGACCTCCATCGCCTCTTCCATATTGATTGTCCCGTGCCCGCCCTCTTCATGACAGTGGAACACCGTTTCGCCCTGTGTGATCGCCCCTGTACAGGTATAGGTAAGCGAGGAGGAAACACCTGCCTCCAGCGCTGCAGCCGCCACAACAGGCTTAAAAATAGAGCCGACAGCATAGGGCGTGAGCGCCCGATTAATCAGTGGGGAGGCTTCGTCGTGCAGGCTTTTCGCCAGATTGTCC
The DNA here is from genome assembly GCA_900552985.1 of uncultured Oscillospiraceae bacterium. GTDB lineage: Bacteria > Bacillota > Clostridia > Oscillospirales > Acutalibacteraceae > Fimivicinus > Fimivicinus intestinavium. Next base: position 1,220 of record USBP01000243.1, on the reverse strand, counting down.
GGGTCAAAGGAGGGAACGCTCGCCATTGCGCGAATTTTTCCGGTTGCAGTTTCCAGTACAACGACCGCACCCCGTTCAATCGATGAGTGGGCGAGCGCTCGCTCCACGCTCTGCTGAATCTCCCGGTTTATGGTCAGGCGCACGCCCTTTGCGGAGTCATAGCCCGTCCGCTCCACAGCTGGCTGCTCCCCAGTGAGCAAACGCCCCTGCGCATCCACGGAAAAGCTTACGCGCAGATCGCTGTTGTTAAGCTGAAGCCAGCTGTCAAAGCTCTTTTCCAGCCCGGTTTCCCCATGCAGGCCCGCACTGTCCAGATGGCCGATGAGGTGTACGGCCGGCTGCCCGCTCTCATAACGCTGCTTTGCCATTATGACTGTAATATCCGCGCAGTCGATTTCATCCGTTTCCACCTCAACGCTAACCGGATACCCCTTGCTCATTTGCTGCCGGATCGCCGACAGCTCCTGTGCACTCACATACGGTTGTATGGCGCTCAGCGCCTTCGGCGTCGGCTTTAATAAGGCAACATAACGCTCGCCCGCGTTGACCAGCGGCCGCCCTGTACAATCATAAAATGTACCGCGCGCCGATCCGACCGTAATCGTGCGTGTGTGATTCTGCGCAGCCGCCTGCGCATAGCCGCCCTGGGAAAGGCTTAATATCCGCACAAACAAAAGCCCCAGGGAGAGCGCCATCACAAAGAAAACTCCAACCACCCGCTTAGCCATTTTCATCCTTCCTTTCCACCGCTCTCTGCGCCGGTGTATCAGCAGGATATAGTATGCCCTGTTTGGCGGCGGACAAACTTTTAGAAATAACGCATATTTGCCGCTTTCCATGCCTATAATTGGTAACAGAAATCCTAAAACAAAGGAGCTGTTTTTATGCCGCGTCCCCGTAAGGCCATCGATTACGATGAGGAACTGACAAAGCTGGAGGCACAAATCACCCGCTGCGATAAAACCAAAGCCGAGCTGCTTGCACGCAGGCAAGAGCTGCTGGGCGCGAAGCGCGAGGCCGAGATGGGCGCGCTTTACGACGCCATGCAGCGCGCCGGCGTATCCGCAGAGGAACTGATGCATCTGATCAATCAGGCGCCTTGCCAAACCGCCGGATAAAACGATTGCCGCGCACTCCGATTCCCGCCATTGAAAAAAAAGCCCGCACGCGAGGCAGAAACAGCAGCAGGCCATTGCAGTATCGGCCAGAGTGTGGCCTTT
>USBP01000242.1 GCA_900552985.1 uncultured Oscillospiraceae bacterium | reverse complement strand
ATGGAATTCCCGTTGGGATGTTTATACGCTCGCGAAAGAGTATCTTCGCCTGCGCCACCGCCTCATCCCCTATCTTTACACAATGAACTGGCGCACCCACAGCGAAGGCCGCGCGCTATGCGAACCAATGTACTACGGTTGGCCGGAAAACGGCGAGGCCTACGCCGTACCGAATGAATTTCTTTTTGGCAGCGAGCTGATCGTTGCGCCAATCACGCAGCCGGTAGACCCGAAAACCAACCTCGCCGGTGTCCGCGTCTGGCTGCCGCACGGCCGCTGGACGGATATTTTTACAAAGAGGATCTATGAGGGCGGCCGGTTTGTCACAATGTATCGCGGCGTGGAAAGTATCCCCGTGCTCGCCAGGGAGGGAGCGATCCTGCCCTTAAGCACGCAGGGAACGACAAACGATTGGAAAAATCCGGAGCAGCTTGAGCTGCTGATTTTCCGCGGCAATAACCGCTTTGCCCTGTATGAGGACGACGGCGAAACAAACGGCTTTGAGCATGGAGCAAGCGCCGTTACCTCCTTCCTTCTGCGGGAGGCTGGCGGCGACCTGCACTTCACCGTGCTGCCCGCGCAGGGCGATGCGTCGCTTCTCCCCGCCCGGAGGACGCTGCGCCTGCGCTTCGCCGATGTGTCTGACTGTGCCGGTGTGCAGATCGCCCGCGGAGGACAACCGGCGGAGGCTGCCCCTCTCTGCAAGAACGGGGAGCTCTGCATCATCCTGGAGGATGTAACGCCTACAGAGCGGATCGATGTGACGTTAAAGCAGATCGTCAAGCGCGGCAACGAGGACCGGCATCAAGCGTTGGTTACCCTGATCTCTAAATTCCAGACCAGCTTTTTCTGGAAAAGCAACACCTTCTCCGCCTTTCTGAAGGATCCAAGCCAGAAAATCCCGGCAGGCGCTCCCTTTGAGGGCCCGATTCGGGAGCTGCTGGAGTTGAAATAGCGACTGAAGGACGTGTGTTCAAAAATATTTTGGCCGGGTATTTCAGCACCTTTGGTGCCAAAATACCCGGCCTTGTGAAAGCGGCCACACTCCTCATGCCATTCGCCCAAGACGGCGGGCGGCGCACGATTCCGCGTTTCACTTTTTGTTTTATATGCCCCAAGCGACAGGATTGTAAAAATTGGGAGAAATTTCTTTGTACTTAGTATACCACTTTTTCCTAAGAAAAATGTCGAAAAAGAGAAAGCGAGTATCCTTTTCATCAATTTTTTTACATTATTTTTGAAATCAGGATAAAATAGATAATTTTTGACTCTGTTATTATAAAATACCGGCTTATACAAAAACACAGCGCCAGTATCCGCATGGGAGTGTAAAGGTTTGGAAATTGGTACTTTTCAATTAGAAAAAGCGGCGGCTCTCGCCCCGATGGCAGGCGTCGCGGACCGCGCTTTTCGAGAGCTTTGCGTCCGGTTCGGCGCAGCTTATGTTGTGGGCGAAATGGTCAGCGCCAAGGGCATCACAATGGGCGACCGAAAAAGCGCCGGGCTGCTCTATCTGTCAGGTGAAGAACGGCCCGCCGCCATCCAACTCTTTGGAGATGATCCGCTTATCATGGCGAAAGCTGCGGAGCACGCGCTCGCCTATCAACCTCAGGCCATTGATATCAACATGGGCTGCCCCGCCCCAAAGGTAGTGCGCAGTGGGGGCGGCTCTTCCCTCATGCGGCGGCCTGAAACCGCCCAAGCCGTTGTGGAAGCGGTGGTAAAAGCGGTGGAGCTGCCTGTCACTGTAAAAATGCGCGCGGGCTGGGATGCGGAGCAAAAAAATGCTGTAGAGCTCGCCAAACGATGCGAGGCGTCAGGTGCAGCCGCCATCACGATCCATGGCCGTACCCGAGAACAGATGTACGCCCCGCCTGTGGATCTGGAGATCATCCGGCAGGTCAAGCAAGCGGTCTCGATCCCGGTCATCGGCAACGGCGATATTCATGACGCCCGCAGTGCCGCCCGGATGCTGGAAGAAACCGGCTGCGACCTTGTGATGGTTGGCCGCGGCGCGCTCGGCAGGCCTTGGGTTTTTTCACAAATCAGCGCCTACCTGAAATTTGGCACGCTTCTGCCGGACCCTCCCGTCGCAGAGCGGATGCGCATCATGCTCGAGCATATCCGCACACTGTGCGATTACAAAGGCACAAGAACCGGAATGCTGCAGGCGCGCACACATGCAGCCTGGTACATGAAGGGATTGCGCGGTGCCGCCGCCTACCGCCGGGAGATTGGCGCGCTGGAAAGCATTGCGCAGCTGGAAGAGCTCGCCTATATGGTTCTGCGAGATCAGGAACAGGAATTGACGGAATAGCGGCTCTATGGTAGAATAACCCCCCGGAAGGCTTCTGCATTCCAGAAAAAAGAGGGAAAGGGTTGAACCCATGCCAAAACGGGTAAAAATCACGGCAGACAGCACCTGCGACATGACGCCGGAGCTTTGTGCCAAATATGGAGTTACCATTGTCCCACTGAGTATCCTGCTCGGCTCACAGGCATATGACGACGGCCTTGATATTACGCCGGACGATCTCTTTGCCTATTATGATCGGACAGGTACAACAGCCAAAACAGCCGCTGTACCGCCAAATACCTATATCTCCCTGTTTCAGCGTTATACAAACGAGGGGTACGAGGTGGTGCACCTCGGCTTCACCGCCAAGCTCTCCTCCTCCTTTCAAAATGCGGTGTTTGCCGCATCGGAAATAGAGGGCGTATATCCCGTGGACACCAAAAGCCTTTGCACCGGCATGGCGCTGCTGGTTATCAAGGCCTGTGAAATGAGAGACGCAGGGCTCTCCGCAAAGGAGATTGCGGAGCAGATTGTTTCCCTGCGGGAAAAAGTGCACACTACGTTTATTCTGGATACGCTGGAATATCTCCGCCGGGGTGGGCGCTGCTCTGCTGTTACTGCCTTTGGCGCCAACCTGCTCGGCATCAAGCCCAGCATTGAGATGGTGGACGGCGCCCTGGAAGTGGGCAAAAAATACCGTGGGAAGATTGAAACGGTCTATCTGCAATATATCCGCGATCAGCTGGCCAACCCAGAGCGGCTGGATCTTGACCGGGCATTTCTCTCCCATTCCGGCGGAGGAATCTCCCAGGAAACACTGGAGAATATGAAGCAGGAGATTTTAAAATGCGCACCCTTCCGGGAAGTCAGCATCATCCGCGCCGGGTGCACAATTTCCGCGCATTGCGGGCCTAAAACGGCTACCGTTATGTATATGACAAAATAAGCAGAAACCGCGCCTGCAAAATGGCAGTAA
>USBP01000241.1 GCA_900552985.1 uncultured Oscillospiraceae bacterium | reverse complement strand
CCGCCATAATGCTGACGAGAATGGTTTCGCCGTTGATTGCCTGCGCCAGATCTTCCTCACGAATTTTGCCGTCCGCCCCGGCGGGCAGATATACCACCTCAAAGCCCTGGCGCTCCAGCTCCCGCATCGGCTGCTCCACGCTCGGGTGCTCAATCGCCGTGGTGACAATCCGCCGCCCCCGGCGTGCCAGCGCTTGCACAGCGCCAAAAATCGCCAGATTATTTGCCTCAGTTCCGCCGGAGGTAAAAACAATCTCCTCCGGCATGCAGCCGATGCGCGCGGCCACCCGCTCACGCGCCAGCGCCAAACTCTTTTCCGCCTCAAAGCCCTTTGCATGGCGGGAGGAGGGGTTCCCATAGCCCTCCGTGAGGGCATAGAGCATCTCCCGGGCCGCCTCATCGCATACGCGTGTGGTTGCGCTGTTATCCAGATAAGCCTGCTGCGTAAAAGGTCCCTCCCCCGCTTGCGGCCCTGCGTAGGGCAGTCTGCCGCAGGATAATGATAGTTTAGTATACATCATTTGATAGGTATATGCAAATGGTTTTTGCTGGAGAAGCAGCTGCGGAAAAGGCTGTAAAAAATGCTTTACTTTAGCGTGATACTGTGCTACAATACCACTGTTCAAAAACGCTTGCCCCTCTTGCCACAACCGCTTGCAGGGAAAGCAGGATTCGATTGGAGGAAAAACATGAAAAAGAGAATGATCGCTCTGGCGCTCGCCACGCTGACCGTGCTCCTGACGCTTGGGCTCGCCGCCTGCTCCGGCAGTGGCGACGATGCAGAAAACACACTGACTGTGGGCTTCGACGCCTCCTTCCCGCCGATGGGCTTTAAAAACGATGCGGGCGAATATGTCGGCTTTGATCTTGACCTGGCGGCAGAGGTCGCCAAGCGGCTGAATATGAAACTGGAGCTCAAGCCGATTGTGTGGGATTCCAAGGATGCGGAGCTGAAAAACGGCGGCGTTGATCTGCTGTGGAACGGCTTTACCATGAACGGCCGTGAGGATGATTACACCTGGAGCGAGCCTTACATGCGCAACAATCAGGTGATCGTCGTGAACGAGGATTCCGCCATTGCCGGCGTGGACGATCTTGCAGGCAAAAAGCTCGCTCTTCAGGCGGGCTCCAGCGCGGAAGATGCGCTCGATAGCAAGCCGGAAGTCAAGGCCAGCCTCGGCGAAGTGGTACTGACGGAGCAGAACCTGGAAGCGCTCAACGAGCTGAAGACCAAAATGGTGGATGCCGTTTTGATGGATGAGACCGTCGCCGCTTACAATATCGCACAGCAGGGCGGCAACTATAAAATTGTCGGCGAACCGCTTGCCGCAGAGGAGTATGGCATCGGCTTTCTCAAGGGCAACACAGAGCTACGCGATAAGGTGCAGGCTCAGCTTGAGGCCATGGCGGAGGACGGAACGCTTGCAAAGATCTCCAACGATTGGTTCGGCAAGGATGTTACCATCATCGGCAAATAACTCGCTTCGTTTTGCTACGGTTGGATTGCCTGCAAAAATTTTGGGTGGAAGGCGCTAAAAGGTTGCCTTCCGCCCTTTTTCTGTGCTATACTACACTGTACTACTACGCTAATGTACCATCAGTTGACCATGGCAGCGCTTCACGCTTTCAAATGCTTGGCGCGCCGCTATCCCTGACCGGTGCAGCATTGAAGCAACGGCCATTCGCCGTTTTTCTACAAGAGGAGGATGTGTTCTCATGCCGATTCCGGCCCTGCTCCCGGCCGCCGTCAACATGCAGGCGATTTTTTCACAGCTTGGCGAAGGGTTTGTGATGACCGTTGCCATTTTTATCCTCACACTGGTGCTGAGCATGCCGCTCGGGCTTCTGGTCGCCTTTGGGCGGATGTCAAAATTCCGCCCTTTAAGCTGGCTGACCCGCTTCTTTATCAGCGTGATGCGCGGCACGCCGCTGATGCTGCAGCTCATGGTGGTGTATTTCGCGCCTGGTTTTCTGATCGTCAGCTTTGACTGGAATGTGACGTTGCCGGATAACTACCGTTTTATCGCAACCATCATCGGGTTTGTGATCAACTATGCCGCCTATTTTGCGGAAATTTACCGTGGCGGCATTGAGGCGATGCCCGTGGGGCAATATGAAGCGGCGCAGGTGCTAGGCTTCTCCAAAAGCCAGACCTTCCTGCGCATCATCCTGCCGCAGGTGATCAAAACCATACTGCCCTCTGTGACCAATGAGATCATTACGCTTGTCAAGGATACGTCGCTCGCCTTCTCCATCTCCGTGGTAGAGATGTTCACAGCGGCCAAAATGCTTGCCACCGCGCAATCCTCCGTTGTGCCGTTTTTTGTCGCCGGCGTATTCTACTATGTGGCAAACTATGCCGTCGCATTCATCATGGAGCGGATCGAAAAAGCGTTGGACTACTATAAATAATCAGTAATCAGGAGGGATTCCCATGGAAGAGCTGCTCACAATCAGCAACCTGCGCAAAAGCTTTGGCGGGCTGGAGGTTCTGAAGGATATCTCCCTGCATGTGGAGAAGGGACATGTCGTCGCCATCATCGGGCCCTCCGGCTCCGGCAAGTCCACGCTGCTGCGCTGTGCAACCACGCTGGAAACGGTGGATGCAGGTGAAATCCGCTATGGAAACGACATTCTGGTGCAAACAGACGGCGACGGTAAGGCCGTGTATGCCGATAAGGCGACGATAAAACGGATCCGGTCAAAATTCGGCCTGGTTTTTCAAAACTTTAACCTTTTCCCTCATTTTTCTGTGCTTAAAAATATAACGGAAGCGCAGATGATTGCCGGAACCGAAAAAAAACAGGCACAGGAAAAGGCGCGCGAGCTGCTTGCCAAAATGGGCCTGGCGGATAAGGAAAAAGCCTATCCCTGCCAGCTTTCCGGCGGGCAGCAGCAACGTGTGTCCATTGCGCGTGCGCTGGCGCTCAACCCACAGGTTCTTTTCTTTGATGAGCCGACCAGCGCGCTGGATCCGGAGCTGACCGGGGAGATTCTCAAGGTGATCCGCTCGCTTGCTGCGGAGCATATGACAATGGTGATCGTCACGCATGAGATGGCCTTTGCGCGCGACGTAGCGGACTATATTGTCTTTATGGATGGCGGCGTCATTGCGGAAGAGGGCAGCCCGGACGAAGTGATCAACCACCCGAAAAACGAACGGACAAAGGCGTTTTTAGCGAGATATGAGCATAACTGAGGGCCGTCCCATGAAACTGCGCTTTCCCTTCCCGGAACATGTTCAGAACAAAATAATAAAAATAAAAGCAAAAATCGCC
>USBP01000240.1 GCA_900552985.1 uncultured Oscillospiraceae bacterium | reverse complement strand
CAAGCGCGCCTGCCGCAGGGCGGCGAGCGCATGCGCTGTGTTTTGCACAGGGTCTGCAACACAGGTGCGCGGGCTGAGCGCGCCAATCTTAAAAAAGCCGAAATCCATATGGAAGCCCTCACTCAATTCGATTGATTTACAGCCTTTAGTATATACTCTTGCGTTCGGAAAAACAACAGATAATTGCAGATTTCAGCATCCGGATGCCAGATTGAAAGCCATAAGGCCGCACGCGCAGGGAACGGCCGGAACCGTTCTAAACGAAAAACACCTGCGCACTTTTCCACCGTGCAGGCGCCGCCTGGTTCCTCCGCCTGACAACTGATTCCCCTTCTCAAAAGCGCCATATTTGCCTCTGCGGTTACATATCAATAAAAGGGCATCCCGTTTGAACCGCTGTGCGGACACAAATTTTTTGGATGCGTACAGAGGGGAGGCGTCTATGGAAGCATTCATAAAAATAATTTCCGATGTAAATCAAACGCTCAATGCTATTCTATGGGGGCGGGGGATGCTGCTGTGCTTTCTGCTTGTCGGATTGCTGTTCACTGTAGGAACCCGTTTTTTTCAGGTGCGCTGGTTCTCCAAATGGATGCGCTGCACAATCGGAAGCGTTTTAAAAAAAGGCGGCAGAAAAGACACGGCGGAGCATTCTATTACGCCGTTTCAGGCGCTCTCCACCGCGCTTGCCGCGGCAATCGGCACGGGCAACATCGTCGGTGTTGCCATTGCGCTCTCAACAGGCGGACCAGGGGCGATCTTCTGGATGTGGCTTTCCGCATTTTTGGGCATGATGACCAGCTTTGCAGAAAAAACACTCGGTATCCGTTACCGCTATCCGGATGGTAAAGGCAGATGGGTCGGCGGCGCGATGGTTTATATGGAGAAGGGGCTCCACTGCAAATGGATGGCGCTGTTGTTTGCAGCGCTGTGCGTCCCGGTCTCCTTTGGTATGGGCAATCTTTCACAGAGCAACTCCATGGCACAGGCGATGGAGAGCGCTTTCCATATCCCGCCGGCGGCGACTGGCGCGGCGGCGGCCGTGTTGATTGGAATGATCCTCTTGGGCGGCATCAAGCGAATTGCAGCCGTAACGGAGAAGCTGGTGCCGGTGATGGGCGTGCTTTACCTGGCGGCGGGCTGTGCCGTGATTATTTTACATCTGCGCAGCCTCCCCCAGGCGATAATGGAAATTTTTTGCGGCGCATTTTCGCTGCGCTCTGCTGCGGGTGGGGCAGCGGGTTACGGCATTGCGCGCGCAATGAGAACCGGTGTCTCCATGGGCGTTTTTTCCAACGAAGCAGGGCTTGGCACATCGGTGATCGTGCACTGCGACGCACAGGTCAAGGAGCCGGTGGAGCAGGGAATGTGGGGCATTTTTGAAGTGTTTGCCGATACGCTGGTGTGCTGCACCGTGACCGCCCTAGCGGTTTTGACATCCGGTGTTTGGCAGCCGGACGGCACGATGGGCGGCGTTGCGTTGTGCGCCGCCGCATTTTCGACGGCTTTTGGCGCGGCGGGAGAAAAGTTTATCGCGCTTTCCATTGTTTTGTTTGCGTTTGCCACACTCATCGGCTGGGCATATTATGGGGAGCGCGCAATATGCTATCTGCTGGGAGAGCGTGCAGTGCCCGCCTATAAACTGCTGTTCGCTGCCGTCGTGCTGGTGGGCAGTGTGGCAAAAATGGAGCTTGTGTGGAGCCTGTCGGATACCTTTAACGCCCTGTTGGCAATCCCCAACCTGATTGCCGTCACCATTTTGAGCCGTGAGGTGTTTCGCCTCACGCAGGAGTATATCCGCCGTTTTTTCATCCGGCCAAAGGCGGAAAGCGGGCGTATAAAGCGGCCTGATTCCGGCCATAACAGAGGGGGAGGGCATTGCCTCAGCCCCTGAAAAAAAGAATCTGGCGAAAGGGTGGATGAGCGTGTCACATTCGGAAAGGGAAAACGGACTGAGCGATTTTTTAAAGAATCATACGAAGGCGCAGGAATATTATAGGACCCTGCCGGGCTTTGTGCGGGAAAAACTGGAGCGCAGTGCAAATCCAGTTCAAACAGAGCAGGATTTTTATAAAATGGCAGAAAGCTTTCTGGAAGAATAAGCGCCCATCTTTTGCAGAAGATTTCGCCGGGATTGGTAGCATCCGTATGCAAGGGGAACATCGCCGCCCGGGGGCTCCAAGCGGGCGCTCGCTGCGTTCTCAGGCATGGCAGAGGGCGGCCCAGCCTGTGGCCGTGATACTTGGCAAGGCAGACGGCGCGGCCACAGCGCTGAAAACCGATGGACACCCCTGTATACGGATGCGATTATAGAGAAAAAGCTTTTCCCTATCAGAAAGAAGGGGGGCCGCCGCAGGCTTTTGCGGCGGCCCTGTTTTTTTGACGCGCTTGTGAGACTTGGGTGAAAACGGGGGCGGGCGTTTTCCGTAAAATTTTGTTGAAAAGCGCTTTCAGGCGTGCTATAATAATTTCGTTTTTTTGATTGGGGAGGCCTTTGCGGCCGTTGCTTTGCGGCGTTGATGCGATACCGCAGGGCATGTGAGGGATAATGCAGCGGAAATTTCCGCCCAGATGTGCGAAGAGGAACCCCGGTGTACCGTAAGGGCGCGGTATCCCGGGGGCTTTTCCGTGATGCTGTAGATTTTAATGGCGAGGGGAGTCGAAGGGCATGCAGGCAATCGGTTTTGATAACGACAAATATCTGAAAACACAATCCGCCCATATCCGGGAGCGGATCGCACAGTTCGACAACAAGCTCTATCTGGAGCTGGGGGGCAAGCTTTTCGACGATTATCATGCTTCCCGCGTGCTGCCCGGCTTTAAGCCGGACAGCAAGATTAAAATGCTCCTTCAGCTCAAAGATCAGGCTGAGATCGTGATCGTTATCAACGCGGCGGATATTGAAAAAAGCAAGGTGCGCGGCGACCTGGGCATCACCTACGATGCCGACGTGCTGCGGCTGATCGATGCGTTCCGAGGCGTTGGGCTCTATGTGGGCAGCGTTGTGATCGCCCAGTATGCTGCACAGCCGATGGCGGATCAGTTCAAAAACATGCTGGCAGCCCTTGGCGTGCCGGTTTACCTGCATTATCCGATTGAAGGGTACCCCAATAACATCCCGCTGATTGTCAGCGAGGAGGGCTTCGGGAAGAACGAATATGTGGAGACCAGCCGCCCGCTGGTTATCGTCACAGCGCCGGGCCCGGGAAGCGGAAAAATGGCCACCTGTCTGTCCCAGCTTTACCATGAGCACAAGCGCGGCGTTAAGGCGGGCTATGCCAAGTTTGAAACCTTCCCCGTCTGGAACCTGCCTCTGCGCCAT
>USBP01000239.1 GCA_900552985.1 uncultured Oscillospiraceae bacterium | reverse complement strand
CCGCCGCCTGCACTCCGTCAAAGGCAGGGGTCATAAAGGCGGGAAAATAGATCCATGTTCCCGCACCGGAAAAGCGCAGAAAAAGCAGCAGCCCTATTACTGCCGCCAGCAGCGCAAGCGCCCCCGCATCCCGCAGCGTAAAACGGAAGTGGGCATAAAACGTCCGTTTCCCACCGTTATAGCCGCGCGCGCGGAGCGTTCGGGAGGATTGCAGCCCCTCCTCCACCGTCCAATCCAGCAATGCGCCAAGCAACCTGCCTGCATGGCGCACACGAGCCAAACGGTGCGGCTCCGCCTGCCTGTGAAGCAGCCGCAGCTCCTCCGCCCGCCCGGCCAGCAGGGGGATAAAGCGCATCGCCATGGCCAGAATCAGCGCGCTGGTGCGCAGCGCGTACGAAAACAGGTATAAAATCCGCTCGCTGTCCAACAAGACGTTTAAGGAAGGGAACACAAGCAGAAGCGCCGCAAACAGCAGCAGAGAATGCGCGCCATACAGCAGCGATTCCAGTGTAACCGGGCGCTCTCCCAGATAAAAGAGAATATGAATACCTTCGCCGTTGACAAGCGGATTCAGAAGCATCAGCAGAGCACCAAAAAGCATCGCGCCCGCAAACAGGCGCAACGTCTTGCGTACGCCGGCCGTGCGAGCAGCGAGCAGCAGCAACCAGAATAGAATGACTGCCGTATGCGCCATACTGTTAAAGAAAAAAAGGGCCGCAAACACACCAACATAATATATCAGCGCAATCAGGGGATGCATCGCCTGCAAACGCAGCGGCCGCCTCGCAAAACAGCGTTTAGCCATACGCTTCTTCGGAGCCACCGCTCTGTTTTTTTGCATGCGCTCGGATTTTGTCGAAGGACTCCTGGCTGATGACATGCTCCATCCGGCAGGCATCCTGCGCGGCCGTCTCTGGATCGACGCCGAGTGCTGTTAAATACTCCGTCAGCAAACGATGCCGCTCATAAATGCGCTCCGCGATCTCACGGCCCGTTTTTGTCAGTTCGAGGAAGCCGTCCTCATCCATCGTGATATGCCCCGCTGTGCGCAGAATCGACATCGCTCTGGAAACACTCGGCTTTGTCACGGAAAGGGCATGCGCCACATCAATCGAGCGCACACTTCCCTTTTTATTTTTCAGCATCAGGATCATTTCAAGATAGTTTTCACCGGACTCCTGGATCTTCATGCTGGCGCCTCCCTTTTTCTTCGTCATCATATTGCACTGCAAGCCGCCTGGCAAGCGCCGCGCACGGCTCATCCAGCCAGACGGGGCAGCAGAAAAGCACGCAGGCGGGCGGCGTCGCCGTCAAACAAATAGCCCTCCATCCCACAGCGTTTCGCCCCCTCTATGTTCTCCGCCCGGTCATCGATAAAAACGCACTCCGCCGCAGGCAGATGATAGCGCTCCAGCAAATACGCATAAATGCCAGGCTCCGGCTTCACCATTTGCATCGGCCCCGAAACCACCGCGCCGGAAAATCCGCGCAGCACGTCAAACCGCTCCAGCTGCTCCGCGAAACACACCGGCGCGTTGGAGAGGAGATAGAGCGGGATGCGCGCCGCCTTCAGCTGCGCAATCAGTTCCGGCATCCCTTCCATATAGGGTAGACAGCCGCACCAATCGCGGAAGAAGGCCTGCGCCTGCGGGTGCAACCGGGCCGGCAGCAGCTTCAGCGCCCGCGCAATATATGCTTCGTAGGCAGTGGCCCCCGCATCCAGCGATGCCCAATCGTGAAAAACCGCCTGCCGAAATATGGGCCTGTCCGCTTTCTCGGGGCAAAACCGGGCGATCAGCTCCGCCTCGTCGAACCGGCCAATCACATTTCCAAAATCAAAAACCACATTTCGAATCATAGAAGCCCCTCCTGTGTGCTAGGCGCTTCCCCGTAACAAAAACGGGATGAAAAGACCGCAGCCCCTTCACCCCGCATCTTGTTTCTCAGGAAAGAAACGGCCGCAGGCCGTCAGTCATCCTCTTCCTCTTTTTCGCAGCAGTCGCACTCCAGATCAAACTCAAGCTCTGTGCCGCAGTTCGGGCATTCGATAGAACCATCCTCCAGAATGCTCTCATCCAGATAGATCGTCTCATGGCAGGCAGGGCACTCGACCTCGTACATGTCGTCGTCCTCATCCTCACAGCAGCAATCGCCGTCGTCCACGTCGTCAAAGAGATATTCTTCAACATCCGCCAGATCCTCGTCAACGGCGTCGACCTGCTCGCCCAGCTCAGCGACCTCATCCTCCAGATCGGATACGGTCAGCGCCATATCCTCCAGCACCTCCATGATCGCGTCGAACATCTTGGTCTCCGCCTTGTCCTGCGCAAGATCCAACCCTTTTGCCAGGCCCTTGAGATATGCTACCTTCTCTGTGACTGTCATCATAAGAAACCTCCCTAAACGGTTAAGTCAGCCGGGGAACCTGTGGGCGCATAGATACAATATGCCCGCGTTTCCCGGATATTATGCACGGCTCATGTATTCGCCGGTACGGGTATCAATGTTAATCATTTCCCCCTCGTCAATAAACAGGGGTACACGGATCTCCGCGCCTGTCTCCAGGGTTGCGGGCTTGGTCGCGTTGGTCGCAGTGTCGCCCTTGAAGCCCGGATCCGTCTTTGTGACCTGAAGCGTAACAAACGTCGGCGGCTCTACGCCGAACACATTCCCCTTATAGGAAAGAATCTTGCACACCATGTTTTCCTTGACGAACTTGAAGGTATCCGGCAGGTCGCTGGCGTTGATCGGAATCAGCTCATAGCTCTCCGGATCCATAAAATAGTAAAGATCGCCGTCGTTGTAGGAATACTCCATTTCCTTGCGTTCAATATAAGCGGTTGGGAACTTGTCCGTGGGGCTGAAGGTCCGCTCCACCACTGCGCCGGCAATCACATTGCGGATCTTGGTGCGCACAAAGGCCGCACCCTTGCCTGGCTTTACATGCTGAAACTCAATGATCTGATAAACGTTCCCATCCATCTCAAAGGTAACGCCGTTTCTAAAATCACCTGCTGATATCATAGCTCGATTCCTCCGATTAACGTATTCTATGCTCTAAAACAGTATTAGTGTATCGTACTTCCAAAAAATTTTCAAGCCTTATCTGTGAAAACCCGTCTCAGGCGGGCAAAACAATCAATTCTTTCGGCGCGCACGTCAGGTTTTCATACCCTTCCCGCGTAAGAAACGCCATATCCTCAATGCGTACGCCAAACCGCCCGGGCAGATAGATCCCCGGCTCCACTGTGACGATATGGCCTGGCGCCAGCACCTGTGCAGAGGAAGGCGACAGAACCGGCTGCTCATGGATCTCTATCCCCACGCCATGGCCTGTG
>USBP01000238.1 GCA_900552985.1 uncultured Oscillospiraceae bacterium | reverse complement strand
GCTCGCATGCGCCAGGATCAATGACGGCCGCCTCGCCGCTTGACTCATCCAGCAAAACATAACAGTTGGCCGCAATCGGGCCCATGGGAAAACGTTCAATCCTCATTTATATTCTATCCTTTCCTTCTTCTAAAAATAATGGAATGATACAGGGGCAAAGCCGCATAAAAACAGAAAGCAAAGGCACGGAGAGACCGACACCTGCCTGATCTCCGGCAACACCCGATTTATGTCCACTCATCCGTATCGAGCAAAATTGTCACGGGACCATTGTTGAGCAAGGATACCTCCATATGCGCAGCAAAAACGCCTGTTTCTACACGTCGCACACCAAGCCTGCGCAGCTGCTCTGCAAACAGCAGATACAGGCGGTTTGCCTCTTCCGGCGGAGCAGAGGCCGTAAAGGAGGGCCGCCGCCCCCGGCGCGTATCGGCACACAAGGTGAACTGAGAAACCACCAGCGCATCCCCACCAATATCCAGCAGGGAGCGGTTCATCTTGCCCGCCGCATCCTCAAACACACGCAGAAAAGCCGTTTTTTCCGCAAGCTTTTCCGCTTGCACATCCGTATCTCCCTGCATCACACCGAGCAAAATCAAAAAGCCCGTTCCAGCCTCGCCCACAGGCTTGCCATCCACTGTGACACTGGCGCTCACCCGCTGCAGCAGTGCGCGCATTTCACATCACCCTCCCGATTGCTTCAATCACACTTGACAAAACGCGCTTCATACGGAGAGAGCGTAAGCCCGCCGGAGAGTTCAATTGGTTCGCCTGAGAGCAGATCGACCGCGTTCTCCGCAACAACAGGGGCGGTGTAAGGCGCTCCCTCCGCATTCATGGCTACCAGAACCCGTTCGCCCTCGCAGACACGCTCAAACACCAGCTGCCGGTTCGTCACATGCACATTGCGGTAGCCGCCCTCGCACAGCGCGCGGCTCCGCACCCGCAGGTGGGCAAGGCGGCTGACCCAAGCAGTCAGCTCATTCGGCTCCGGGCGTTCAAAGGCCGGGCGCAGCGCGTCGTCGCCCGACTGCTTATCACCCAAGGCGCCCCATTCGCTGCCATAATAGATACAGGGGATGCCCGGCATGCCAAATAGCAGCGCATAAGCGAGCGGGAGATGCTTTTTCTCCCGGAGAATCGAGGCGATGCGGGAAACGTCGTGGTTATCCACAAAGCTCAGAAGATGCTTTCCCCGGTAAAGCGTCCAGTTTTCCGGGCCGAACTGGCGGTTGAGCGAATAGGAAATTTCAAAAAAATTAAGCTCGTTCAGGCTGGAATAAATGCCCTTATAGCATTCGTAGTTTGTGCAGCTGTGAAGCATCTCATCATTGACCAGCTGGTTATAATCGCCGAAGAGCGTCTCTCCCAGCAAAAGGAACTCCGGCTTGAGCGTATTGCAAAAGGCGCGTAGCTGCCGGAGGAACTCCCGATCCAGACAATAAGCCACATCAAGACGCAGGCCGTCAATATCAAACTGCCCGACCCACTCCCGGATGCAGTCAAACAGATAGCTCACGACAGCCGGATTGCGAAGATTGAGCCGTACCAGCTCATAATGCCCCTCCCAGCCCTCATACCAAAGGCCGTCTCCGTAGCCGTTATCCCGGTTAAAATCAATGTGGAACCAATCCCGATAGGGCGATTGCTCCCGTTTCTCCAGCACATCCTGAAACGCCCAGAAGCCGCGCCCTACATGGTTAAAAACGCCGTCGAGCACAACCCGGATCCCATGCTCGTGCAGCGCGCCGCACACCGCTGTAAAATCTGCATTTGTACCGAGCCGGCAATCCAATACCCTAAAATCACGCGTGTCATAGCCGTGCCGGTCGGAAGAAAAAACAGGTGAAAAATAAACCGCGCCCACCCCGAGCGAGACAAGATAATTCATCCACTCAGAAACGCGGCGAATGCGCGGCACGGTAACGCCGTCGTTTTCACACGGCGCGCCGCAAAACCCTAACGGATAAATCTGATAAAACACACAACGGTCAAACCACATCGGGTAAATAACCCCCTTCTTTCCTTTCAAATCGGCGCGATAGGGCCGGGCTATGTTGGGCTTACCACTTATCTGGCGCCCACACGCCCGTTGGTCACGCAGAAATCCTTTCCCATTGCGATATTGCCTACACCGTTGAGAATAAAGCTTGGATGATAGGGGAAACTCCTGGCTATCTGCACGGTGGATACGCCAGAGAGCACGAGCGCCGTATCCATGCCGGTCTCCATCCCGGCGACAATATCCGTATCCATCCGGTCGCCGATCATCACGGCATTTGCGCTGTGTACGCCAAGCAGCTTGATACCGGTTCGCATCATCAAAGGATTCGGCTTGCCGACAAAATAAGCCGTTGTTCCAGCGGCCAGCTCAATCGGAGCAATAAAGGCGCGGCAAGCGGGAATGATACCGGTCTCACTCGGGCCTGTCATATCCGGATTGGTGCCAATCAGCTTTGCCCCTTCCCGCACGAATTTGACTGCATTGAGAATGGCGTCATAATTATAGTTATGGGTTTCACCCACAACGACATAATCCGGATTGACGTCGTTCATTGTGACGCCCGCCTCATACAGTGCGTTGACCAGGCCCGGCTCGCCGATCACATAAGCGGTACAACCCGGCATCTGACTGTGAAGGAACTTGGCCGTCGCCAACGCGCTGGTATAAAAATGATCCTCGCTGATATCCATTCCCATGCGCCGCAGCTTCTGCTGGAGCTCACGCGGAGAACGCTCGCTGGAATTGGTCAGGAACAAAAAGCGCTTGTTTTCCCGGCCAACAATGCCCACCCAAAGGGTAGCGGCGGCAACGAAACCACCCTCGCCCCGTCCAGCAGCCGGTTGCCGTGATAAATCACGCCGTCCATATCGCAAAGGAAACCCTCCTTTGCCCGGATTTGTTCAATCGCCGCCTCCATATCCAACATATTCAATCCCCCATATTCTTACATTATAAATCTGATACAGGAACATCCTGCCTTTTTCAAATTATACCGTCCTCTGAAGCGAATGGCAAGAGCACAGGGTAGAAAGGATTTGTTTGCTGAAAATTCACCAAAGCCAATGTATCCCTCTCAAAATTCGGCGCCTAAAAAGAGCGCCAGAAGGAACCAGCCGCTTTACCAATCCGCTCCACATCCCTTTCGACGGCCTGGGATGATATTGACATCCGGCACCCGGCATGCTATGGTAAAAGCAGCATCTTGTCCCTTTGACCAGGCCGACAGTGCCACGAAGTGAACACATGGCCCGAAACAGCCCAAATCTTTGATTGGGTCAGAGGGGATGCGGATGCATTTCAACGTGCGGAATGCGCGCTGGATTTTGAGCCATTGCAAGG
>USBP01000237.1 GCA_900552985.1 uncultured Oscillospiraceae bacterium | reverse complement strand
AAAATGTGGTCGGGGTCCGGTTCGGGGCTGTTTTCCGCGAATTCCACCGCCTGCTCCAGCTCCGCCACGGGCGGGAGCGTGGGGGCGATGCGGATGTTGCGATCCGCCGGGTCTTTGCCATAGGGGTAAGTTGCGCCGGGGGTGGTGAGCGTAACGCCAGCCTCCTTACAGAGCACGCCTACACGTTTGGCGCAGCCCTCCAGCACATCAAGGCTGATGAAATAGCCGCCGTTCGGTTTTTTCCAGGAGGCAATGCCCTTGCCACCAAGCTCTTTCTCAAACGCATCAAGCACGGCCTGGAACTTTGGCCGCAGGATGGCCGCATGGCGTTTCATCTGCGCGCGGATGCCCGCAGCATCCTGAAAGAAACGGACATGGCGCAGCTGGTTAAGCTTATCATAGCCGATCGTCTGGGAGGCCATGCGCTGCTTGATCCTAGCGATATTCGCATCGGAGGCCGCCATCACAGCGACGCCCGCGCCGGGGAAGCTGATCTTGGAGGTGGAGGCCACCATGATGACGCGGTCGGGATGGCCCGCCTTCGTGCACTCATCGAGCATGTTGAGCACCTCATCGGGCGTATCCGTCAAATCGTGGACACAATAGGCGTTATCCCAGATGATGCGGAAATCCTCCGCTCCCGTCTCCATCGCAGCCATGCGGCGCACAACCTCGTCGGAGTAGGTCTTGCCCTCGGGGTTGGAATACTTCGGCACGCAGAACATGCCCTTGACCGCCGGATCCTTCACGACCTCCTCCAGCAGCTCCATATCCGGGCCGTCCTCCGGCATCGGGATGTTGATCATCTCAATCCCAAAATATTCGCACACGCCGAAATGACGGTCATAGCCCGGCACCGGGCAGGCGAATTTCACCTTTTCCAGCCGGCCCCAGGGCGTGCTGCCCGCTCCGTGCGTCATGCACTGGGAGACATAGTCGAACATCATATTCAGGCTCGAATTGCCGCCGACGATGATATTCTCCGGCGCAACGCCCATCAGCTCGGCAAACAACCGCTTACACTCCGGGATACCGTCGAGCACGCCATAGTTGCGGCAATCCATCCCGTTTTCCGATTTGATATCGGCATCGGAACCCAGCACATCAAGCATCCCCATGGAAAGCGCAAGCTGGTCTGCTCCCGGCTTGCCGCGGGACATATCCAGCTTCAAGCCCTTTGCCTGAAACGCTTTGTATTCCTCCAAAAGCGCTGCCTGCTGCGCTTCCAGCGCCTCCCTGCTCATCTCCTGAAAAATCGGCATGAAAACTCCTCCTAAACCGGCTGCACCAGTCAACCGAAATCTAGAGATATAGTACCCGATTTTCCTAAAATTTGCAACGTTAAAATGAAAATCCTGCATTTTGACCAGTTTACAAATTCAAAAAAGCCAGTTTCCCGTGCAAAGGCTGCATTTTCCATATGTATTTATGGAACAGGCAGAAACAGAATATACATTGGTTTTCCCAGGAAAACGTTTTGCAGAAACGAATTGAACCGGGAGGCCGGCGTCGCAGAGAAAACGGCGTGCATCCTCCCGGTTTCATTCTCCGATATTGAAAACCCGATATCCGGGCTCTGAGAAGCTAAACGAGCACCGGCTGAAGCTGTTCGCCTCTGAGAGCCGCCATGGCGGCATCATAGGTTTTGGTAAAATCAGCAACAATGGAATTTGGCTTTTTAAGGCAGTCATCCTGCCGCATGGGAATGAGATAGATATTTTTATAATTCATCAGCTGGCCGATATTTTTGGCCGCTGCGCCCAGGGCATCGTTGGTGGAAACACCCAGGAGCACAGGGCGGTTATTACGAAGATGCGCCTTGGCTGCCAACGTGACCGGCGTATCTGTGATGCCGTTGGCAAGCTTGCCGATGGTGTTGCCTGTGCACGGCGCGATAATCAGGATATCCAAAAGTTTTTTCGGGCCAATCGGCTCCGCATCAAACAGCGTGTGAATGATGCTTTCTCCACACATCTCTTCGATTTCCGTGCGAAAGTCAGCCGCTTTCCCAAATCGGGTATCTATGCTGTAAGCCGCCTGCGACATGATGGGCACAAGATGCATCCCTTTCTCCAACAGCGCCCGCATTTGGGGAAGCACCTTGGAGAAGGTGCAAAAGGAACCGCACATCGCAAAGCCGGCGGTAATTTCACTCATGTATAACGCTCCTTTTCATAAAGGCTTTCAGGTGCGGGCGCACTGTAAATCCGGCATTCTGTTACGCGTTCGTCTATGGCGTAAAGCCGCGGGCCCTCCGGGCCGCCCTGCTCAGCCGCCGCCCTCCCTGATGATGTTTTGTATCGTATCACTGATGATTTGTCCTGCCGTTTTCGGCGCCACCCTGCCAGGCAGAGAGCTTGCCTTGACGATCTTCAGCCCATGCGCCTGGGCGGCTTTCCCATCGATCCCGCCGGGGGCAGAGGCAATCTCCACAAACAGGCAATCAGCTTTGAAATGCGCCAGGAGGCCGCCGTCCAGCACAAGGGCGGGAACCGTATTGATCACATAGTCAAACGTGCCTGCGCAGGCAGGCACTTCTTCATAAAAGACGCCGCGCATCCCCTCGACCTGCACCCAGGCAAGATCTGACTGCCGGCGCGCGGCCACTGTGACCTGCGCGCCGAGCGCGCGCAGCAGCGCGCATATGGCGCGAGACGTCCGCCCATAGCCCGTGACAAGGGCGCTGGAGCCATGCACCGTGATCGGAAGCTCTTCCATGACGATCTGAAGAACGCCCTCTGCCGTGGCCACGGCATTGCGCACCGTCAGCTCTTCACGCGCAAAATAATCGTAGGCCGGTATTCCTCTGTGCGCCAGATATTGGCGCTCCTGCTCGCCCAACATGCCGCCGAATACCACTTGCCCGCTCTCAACTGCGTGCAGAATGTCCGCCAGCAAAATTTCATCACGGGCAAACGGTGCATTAAGCGCTACATTATCCCGGCTCAGCGGAAGAGGAAAGATCACGGCCTCCTTCCCCTTAAGCGCCTCGTAATAATTCGCGTAGCCGGGCCGAACGCCATCCTCCTCCAGATGCTCAAAACCATACAGGCTCACTGCAAAGCCGGCCTGTTCCAGCGATTGCGCCATATATATCTGGCGCATATCCCCGCCGACAACCAGGCAATCATGTATTTGATTCATAAAAATAAGACCCCCATAGAATGCTTCGTTACATTCTATGGGGATTCCTCCTACTATGTTCCTTCCAAGCGGAGACGGCGGCAGAAACGCCGAACGTCCTGCTATATTTTGAGCTTCAACGCCTGCCTTTTGCTCCCTGAGCGATTTCCAGCAGCGTTCTCCTCGTATTCCATTCCGGATGCTCCATAACGGCGCGCAGAAGCC
>USBP01000236.1 GCA_900552985.1 uncultured Oscillospiraceae bacterium | reverse complement strand
GCGTCCCTCTCGGAGCAGCTCATCGCCGAGCTGCAAAGGAACCTCGACGCGGGGGAGCAGAGCATCCTGCTGCTCAACCGGCGTCTCGTTAACGACCGGCGCAGCCTCAGTCGGCGTCACATTGACCTCAACATCCTCCGGAGCCTGCGTATCGTCCGCCGCATCCTGGGTTTCAGCCGCTACCTTCTGACCCCACGTAAAGGTTACGCGCAGGCCGTCGATGGCATAGGTGCCGTCCGTCTCGCCGTCGCCCTTTTTGAAGCCTTGCTCCAGCATAGACTGCTCAAAAGCCTTGAGCATATCGGCATCCTTCATGTCAATCTTGCAGGACATCGTCAGCGCCGAAGGCGGCGTGGCCATCAAAACGACAAAGCCGGTCTGCCACCAGTGCATCTGCATCTTGCGGGTAAACAGCTCGCCCACATCCTTCTTGGAAAGGGTGAAGCCCATATTCAGCATATCCTCATCCGAGGCGCAGTCATAAAACTCTGTCTCGCGGTTCTGGCTCTTGTTGTAAACGCCGAGCTCACCGCCTGTGGTGATACCATACTGGCCTTTCCACACCTGGATCAACCAATCCTTGCCCGCATACTCAAACTTGAAGCGGACGGTGTTGTAGAACATCCCCGTGAAAGGAGCGGCCGCATCATACAGCTCGCAGAAGCCGAAGTTGCGCTGCCAGGGGTTAATCGGCGTGTAGAAAATCTTCTGTGCCACATCGAAATCAAAGCCGATGCCCAGAAGGCCGGCATTGTTCGCGCCATAGAAGATCTCCTGCGCCGGGTCGTAAAACAGGCCCATCGGAACCTCAAGATCGCCGACATACATCACGATCTGGGAGATGCCTGTTTCCGGATCCTTGGATACGCCAAAGCCGCTCTTCTTCTCGGATTGCGTATCGATTTGCGCCTGCGCGCCCTGCTCAAGGGCTTCCTGCGCGGCAAGCAGGCTGTCCTCATACTCGTCCACAGTTGCCGGAGCGGCCTCAGGCTCCTCCGCCGCCTGCGCGGGCATGGCAAACAGCATTCCGCACAGCAGAGCCAGCGTCATCAGCGCTGCAATGAGTCTTGCAGCATGTTTGTGCTCTTTCATTGAACTGACTGCCTCCTAAATTTTCTGTTTTCCTCGCCCCTTCCGCCCTGCGCCGGCTGCTGCCTGCGCTCTGCGGAAAGAAACTATATCGTCAAAGCGGCGCTACCTGTTGAACCCCCTGGTGATATGGCGCTGCTTTTCCGCCAATTTGAAACCCATGAGCCGTTTCTGGTTATCGCTATTATAGCAGAAAAAATCCCCTCAGGCAAGCCCTCTAAATCATAGAATTCATATTTTGTATGATATTTGTCCACAAAATTGGGTCTGCTCTTTTTTAGTTCCATATAAAACGACAAAACCACTCCTGCCACGCCGGATGACAGGCCATTTGCTTCCCCCCTGAAAGGCGGTTTCTTTTCGCCTTTTTAGATGTTATAATATTCGGAGATTTCCTGAAAAGGGCCCGACCGACCGGGAAAGGAGAAAACCAAATGAAACAGCCTCTTTACGATGCGCTCGCGCGCAACCCCGTGATTGCCGCCGTCAAGGATGAGCAATCGCTGGAGGCCGCGCTTGCGAGCCCAAGCGAAATTATCTTCCTGCTGTGCGGCAATATTTTCAATTTGCAGGGGATTGTCGACAGAACCCGCCAATGCGGCAAGGATATCTATATCCATGTCGATTTGATTGAGGGCTTCTCCCGGGATGCGGTCTCTCTGCGCTATATTGCGGAGCACATTCGCCCTACCGGCATTATCTCCACCAAGAGCAGCCAGATCAAAATTGCCAAGGAGCTCGGCCTGTCCGCCATCCAGCGGATTTTCATTATCGACTCCCTGTCCATGCGCACCGCTGCAAAAACGACGGGTCTGCTTGCGCCGGAGGCACTCGAGATCATGCCCGGCATTATGCCAAAGATTCTGCGCGAACTCAGCGCCGAGCTGGAAACGCCCCTGATCGCCGGCGGCCTGATCACGGAAAAGGAGGATGTGATCAGCGCGTTGGGCGCGGGCGCGCTCGGCGTCTCCACCACCAATCCAAATATCTGGACGCTTTGAGTATTGGGCTGCGAAAGGAATTTTATTCACATGAATCCAATGATTGAAAAATTCGGCGCTTTGGTGGGCAGAACGGCGGGCGCGCCGGCTGCTGGAGCTTGCTTTCCATGCCTCCAACCTCCAGGCAAAGCATTTCCCTTCCAAGCAGCTGCCAGGGAGCCGCGCTTATATTTCGCCGGTATGCATGGATGCTATGCTCCACCCTCTGGCGCACCCGGAACGCTCCGCCATTGTCAACATCTTTTTGCCCTGCGAGCTTTTGCACGCCATGCGTATCGAGCCGCAGATTGCCGAGGGGCTCTCCTGCTATTTTGCCGGCGCAGGCAGCGAGCAGTATTTCATTGAGCGCGCGCGCCAATCCGGTGTGCCGGATACCCTATGCTCCTACCACAAAATTTTAACGGGCATCGCCCTCTCCGGCGTGCTGCCAAAGCCGCGCTTCATAGCCAATACTACGCTCGCGTGCGATGCAAACACAAACACCTTCCGCCGCCTGGCGGCGCACTACGGCGCGCCGCACTTCACGGTGGACACCCCCTGTTCGGACGAGGAAGAAGCAGTGCAATATGTGGCGGGCGACTTTGCCCACTTTTTGGAGGATGTCATGCACGAGCGTCTGGAGGAGGAGGCGCTGCGCGATGTGCTCGCCTGTGAGCGCCGCTCCCTTCAGGCCTGCCGGAGATATTACGAACTGCTTTCCGGCCGCTATCTGCCCAATGAGATGACCTCGGAAATGTACACGCTCTTCGCCGTGCACATTCTGCTGGGCAGGCCGGAGATCGAGCGCTATTTCGAGCTGCTCTGCGAGGACGCACAAAACGCCGCGCCATTTCAGGGCGGCAACCGCATTCTATGGGTGCACTCCCTGCCTTACTGGCAAAATTCCCTGCGCGCCCTTCTTAATTTCAGTGAAAAAAACCAGCTGCTGTGTTCCGACATGAGCTTTGATGCGCTTTATGAGCCGGAGCCTGACCGCCCCTATGAATCCATGGCCCGGCGGCTGCTCTGCAATACCTTTAACGGTTCCATGACCCGCCGCGCGGATAAAATCGCAGGGATGGCAAAAAAGCTGCATGCAAACGGCGTGGTTTTCTTTTGTCACTGGGGCTGTAAGAACACCATTGGCGGCGCGGGGCTTGTGCGCGACCGGCTGGAGCAGGAGGGCATCCCCATGCTCCTGCTGGATGGGGACGGCTGCGACCGCCGCAATGTTAATGACGGCCAGATGCAGACAAGGCTGGAGGCGTTCCTGGAGCTGCTGGCGGGGAGGG
>USBP01000235.1 GCA_900552985.1 uncultured Oscillospiraceae bacterium | reverse complement strand
CGGTGTTGTCTGAGATTGACAAGCCGATTGCCGGGATTCTGGCAGGCTCCAGCGCGTTTTTCCGTGGGGAGTTTGTGCTGATTCAGTCGGGCAATCCGTTGCTGGGCAACTTTATCCGGCAGGGCAGCCATTCCTCCGCGGTCAAGGAGGCGGTGCTCCGTGTGACGGGGCAGAAATACCGCCTGGGGCTTTACAACGCAGGCGCCAATAAAACGCCGAAGAAACAGACGGATCCGCTCGACGACCTGCTGGGCCGCCTGAGCGATGCGCAGGTGGAAACGGAAATCCGATAGCCTGACGATGCGGAAAGAACTATAATTTGGAGGAAGAGCAGATGAAAGCAAGAATTCCAAACGCCGGCAACAGCGGCAACATGATGAAGCAGATTCAGAAGATGCAGGAGGAGATGGCGCGCGTACAGGCGGAATGCGAAGCCGCCGAATACACAACAAGCGCAGGCGGCGGAGCCGTCGAGGTGACAGTCAACGGCAAGCATGAGGTGGTCAAGATCGACATGAAGCCGGAAATCGTAGATCCGGAGGATATTGAGATGCTGCAGGATCTGCTGATCGCTTCCATCAATGAGGCAATGCGTAAGGCAGATGAAACCTCGGAACGTGAGATGGGTAAGGTCACTGGCGGGCTGAATCTTCCCGGTATGCCGGGAGGCCTGTTTTAAGCGATGGCGGGGTATCAGGTGGCCGCGCTGTCGCGGCTGGTTGAGCAATTTGAGCGTATGCCCGGCATCGGGCGCAAGAGTGCGCAGCGGCTTGCCTTCTATGTGCTCGGCCTGTCCGACGCGGAGGCGAAGGGGTTCGCGCAGGCGATTCTGGATGCGCATGAAAAAATCCATCGCTGCAAAGTTTGCTGCAACCTGACGGATGCGGAGCTCTGTTCTGTCTGCGGCAATCCTGCGCGGGATAAGACGAAAATCTGCGTGGTGGAGGATCCGCGTGATGTGCTCGCCATTGAGCGCACGCATGAATATGACGGCACGTATCATGTGCTGCATGGGGCGATTTCCCCAATGAACGGCGTCGGCCCGGAGCAGCTTGCCGTTAAGGAACTGCTCGCCCGCCTGGGCGGGGAGGAAGAGGTGGATGAGGTCATCATGGCGACGAACCCGACTGTAGAGGGGGAGGCGACCGCCATGTATATCTCCCGGCTGCTCAAGCCCATGGGCGTCAAGGTGACCCGCCTGGCCTACGGCGTGCCGGTGGGCGCGGATCTTGAATATGCGGACGAAGTGACCCTTTCCCGTGCGCTGGAGGGCCGGCAAGTTATTTGATTGCAGCGCTGGAAGACATTGTTTGAGCGATTTTGCTTGACAAAAAATTTTTGTATGATATAATCCAATATCCAGCCGGTGATCCGGCAAGAGGGAGGGAAGGGCCTTGGGCGGCGCACAGAAAAGTGAATGTAAAACCGTTGCCAATAACAAAAAGGCCTTTCACGACTATTTTGTGATCGAGAGCGCGGAGGCTGGCATTGAGCTTTTTGGTACGGAGGTCAAATCCGTGCGGCAGGGGCGCGTCAATTTAAAGGATGCGTGGTGCTCCATCAAGGATGGCGAGATTTTTGTCAACGGTATGCATATCAGCCCCTATGAGCAAGGGAACATCTTTAACCGCGACCCGATGCGCGTAAAAAGGCTGCTTATGCACAAACGGGAGATCAATCGCCTCTATGGCCTGACAAAGCAGCAGGGCTACGCGCTGATTCCCCTTTCTGCATACTTCAAAAAGGGGCGGGTCAAAATCCAGGTGGGGCTTTGCAAGGGCAAGAAGAATTATGACAAGCGTGAGGATATGGCCCGAAGGGCTGCGGCGCGCGATATTGAGCGCTCTCTGAAGGAGCGGCAGCGGTAACGCAAAATCAACAATCACAGGGGGATGAAAGGATTTCGACGGGGGCTTTGAAGCACGATAAGCGAGCAGCGGCGCGGAACCGCTTAAAAAGCCGCACTTTTTAAAGAATAAACGACAACAATAAAGTTTCGTTACAGGCTGCTTAAGCCTGCGTCCTGCCCTTGAGTCCTGCGGCTTGGGTTTGGGCGTCGATTAGCAGGGAACGTGAACAGGGGCTGGCCTCCGCCCCTGTCATGACTTGGAGGCTACCGTAAGCGCCAGCCTGCCTGCCGGCGGGCGCTGAGGGGAATCCCAGTAGACCGGATACGCTCGTAGAAAGTTGTGTGGATGGGCTTTCGGACGCGGGTTCAACTCCCGCCAGGTCCATTTCTAAATGGAAGAAGTTAGAGAACGCTGTAAACAGGAAGTTTACAGCGTTCTTTTTGTCTGCGAATCCGAAAGGACAGGACTTTTACAGATATTTATTCAATTTTAATGTTCAGTGTTTCCAGCAGACGAATGACATCGGGAAATGAAAACCTTGCAGCTTTCATCTGATTGTTGTGGATATCTATGACATATCCTTTTGCATTACGAAAGCCTGCTTTTTGAAGATTGCACTTGAAGAACTGTGTGCTCTCCAGGCGGCAGTTCTTGAAATTGCATTCCGTTAAATTGCAGTTTTCAAGAGCGTTGACGGCATAGGAATATTTTCCAGAAGGAAGAAGGGTATGCCAGTGGATGCCTACGAGGTTGCATTTGTGGAATACAGCGTTTTTAATTTCGGAATATTTGGATTTTAAACTGATTATAGTACATTGATCAAATCTGCAGTTTATAAATTTGCATCCGATCAGAAGCCCTTCCTCGAATGTACAGTTTTCAAAATTGCAGTCGAGGAATTTGCAGGAATCCAGGGTGTGATTTTGCAGTCGCTGTCTAATAGTTGCTTTTTTATAAAAAGCAAATTCTCTTGACATATAGTGAGTATGTGGTAAACTACAGGTATTAAATGAAAGGGCACGATTGTGTAGGGTGAGAAGATGATTATTAGATAATTTATTTTAAGTGAAACGCAAAATATGATAAGAATGCTGCATTAGTGGCTTGGTTTGTGTACGCTTAAATAAGTTGTCTTTCGTCAAATTACTTATCCAAATGAACAGGTGCTCTATCCCCTTTTATTTTTGATATGTTGATGTAAGGCTTTTTTGCGTATGCAAAAAGCCTTTTTCAATGTAAAGGGGGATGATATTATGTCGATGATTCGTGTTGAGAATCTTACGTT
Organism: uncultured Oscillospiraceae bacterium; assembly: GCA_900552985.1. Lineage (GTDB taxonomy): Bacteria > Bacillota > Clostridia > Oscillospirales > Acutalibacteraceae > Fimivicinus > Fimivicinus intestinavium. The sequence continues at coordinate 316 of USBP01000235.1, read as the reverse complement.
TTCGTATTCGTCAAGCTATGACGAGATTTTTAAAGATGTAAGTTTTACTATTGATTCTGATTGGAAACTTGGTTTTGTTGGGCGTAATGGAAGAGGGAAAACCACTTTTATGAAGCTGCTTCTTGGCAAATATGAATATAGAGGCAATATTATAAGTTCTGTTGAATTTGATTATTTTCCGTTTGAGGTTGCAGATAAAATACAATTGACGGAAGATATTTTGTGGAGAATTTATCCATTGGCCCAGGAGTGGGAATTTATAAAGGAATTATCTTATTTAGGAGTAGATAGCGAGGTTTTATGGCGGCCTTTTGAT
>USBP01000234.1 GCA_900552985.1 uncultured Oscillospiraceae bacterium | reverse complement strand
GGCAGACTGTGGCGCACAGTGCTGACTGCTTAATGCTGCTCGGTTCCCCGCCTGACATGGTTCACAGCGCCCCGCCGCACAGGACCCGCCCGCCGCATGACCAAATAAATGCTTCGCTCTGCCAAAGCCTGAAGTAAAAATACCGATTTGTATTATAATATATCTTTCCCGGAAAGGCAAGAGGGAAAACAGATTACAGATAAGAGACGTGAGAGTTCGGATTATAAATTGATTGCCTGAAAGCTGTAATCGGCCGTCTGACATCTGTAATCCGGCGTCCGCTTCATTTCTTTTTCCGCAGACGCGGAATATTCCATTTTCTGACCGGCCGCCGTGGAGCGGGAGGCGGCTCCTGCGCCATGCCCTTTGCGGAGAGCCCGCGCTGCTCCAGGCGCGTGCCTACCACCTCGCGCAGCAGGCAATACAGCACCGAGCACAAGGGCACGCTCACCAGCATACCCAGCACGCCCCAAACGCTCCCGCCGATGGTTACGGCCAGCAGCACCCACAGGCTCGGCAGGCCGACGGAGCTGCCCACCACGCGCGGATAAATCAGGTCTCCCTCCAGCTGCTGAAGAATGATGATAAACAGCACAAACCACACCGCCTGCATGGGGGAGTCCATTAAAATCAAAAATGCGCCGATCGCCGTGCCGATAAATGCGCCAAAAATAGGAATCAGGGAGGTAAAACCGACCAGCACAGAAATCATCGGCGCATACGGCATACGGAAGATCAGCATTCCGATAAAGCAGAGTAGCCCGATGATAACAGCCTCTGTGCACTGGCCCGTTACGAATCGGGAAAACATCTGGTTCGACAGCGCACAGACGTGCAGCGCCCTGTCTGCCCAACGCTCCGGCAAAAAGGCATAGAGCATACGGGTCGCCTGGCCGCCAAGCTTTTCTTTCTGCATCAGGATATAGGCGGAAAAAACAACGCCGAGGATAAAATTAAAAATAGAGCTGAAAATGGAGGTGGTAATATCGACCGTTGTATTGACCAGCTTGCCGGAATCCCGCTTGAGATAGTCAATCACGGTGGAGCTCAGCTTCTCCCAGTCGATTTCCAGGTTAATCAGCGCGGAGGCATCCAGCTTGAAAAAATCCGCCGCCCGGGAAATCCATGCCTTCCCCTGCTCCGCATACTGCGGCAGGTTTGCCACAAGCAGGCTGAAAGCTCTTTTCAGCTCCGGCACAATCATGAAAATCAGGATAAACAGGATGCCAAAAATGATGCCAAACGTCAGGAAAATACCCGCCGGCCGGCGAACGCGCCGCCACACCGGCCCGTTTTTCCGGTTAAGCGGGGCAAAAAGGCGCTCTTCCACCAGGCGAAGCAGCACATTGAGGATAAATGCAACGCAAAAGCCAATCAGCAACGGCATAAAAAGCTGTAGGATCGAGCGGCATACGGCGGCCACAGCAGAGATGTTTTGCAGCCCCAGGAATAAAACGACGCCGAAGGCAATCAGCAACAAAAGTTTTTTCATCGTTTTGCGGTCAAGCTCCATGTTCTCCTCCAACTTCCGGCAGCCATCTCAGCCTCACCATTATATATTTACTATACCTTCTTACAACGTGATATGCAAGAGAAACAAGCGTCTCTTTTCTGAATTTCCTACCCTGTTTTCAAACACATGCCTGCGTTGTGTGCAATATCACGGGGAGGTTCACAGAAAGCTTGAATAATCTGTCGAAATATACTATAATAAAACTGCCAAAAAGATAACGATAGAATGAGGATATTGCTATGAACTATCAACGCAAAACGATTGTCAACACAGCGCTTTCCAATCGCCCCGCCGCAACGGTTATCTCGGCCGCCGCTTTGGCTGGTGGTCTTTACTATTTGTTTTGTCTGCTGCGCCTGCCGGGGGAACCCTCTCCCTACGCGGGCGTTATCTTAAGCGCACAGGATTTTACCGTGCTCGACGCGCTTTCCCTCGGTGTAAAAATTGCGATTAAGGCATTTCTGATCGCCGCACTTTTGTATGCCTGTTCCCACACCCGGCATTACCCCTACACGCGCACGCCGGCGCGGCTATGGGTCTGCAGTCTATCCTTGGAGATTGTGCTCTATGTGCTCGAAATTTTTCAAAGCCTGATCGAGGCGCTCTCTGAACGGATTTTAAGCAGCGCCGGAGTTGACTTCCCAGCCCTCCTGCAGGAGGTTGTGCCCTCTGTGCTGTCTATTCTGACATTTGCGCTGCTGATTGTGATTGCGCTGCGCTCCTCCGATGTGTTGAATGCAGCCAAATATTTCCGCTTTGCCAAAGTAACAACCATGCTTGCGGTTCTCTTTTTGATTGTGCATTTGGCTGGGCTGGTTTCCGCTCTCCGCTCAGGCGTAGGGAGTGCCGCACAGGAGGCCATTCTTCTGGCCGACGGCCTCACCGTGCTGCTGCCAAGTATTCTGCTGATGCGGGCCGCCGGTGCGGAAAAAAAGGTGAACTACACAAGCCGCCGCTTTTATATGGGGCAGCGGTATGAACGGTAAGCTTCCTTCTCTCAATAAGTGCTCCTTTTCATTGCTTTGATATGTTTCAACCGGGAACCCTTTGCGGTTTCCGGTTATTTTTTTGACAAGCGAGTGCTAAAATTTTGTTTTGCACATCTCCTGCAGAAATCCAATATTGAAATTCTTAAAATTATTTAAAATATATAAATTCTATTTTAAAAAATTATGAAATATTGTAATGAAATATTATAAATGCTATAATAAAATTACTCCATTTTGAGGAGGAACGAAAAGGAGGTTGCAAGTATGAAGTGGAAAAAACGGGCCGTTGGGCTGATGAGCCTATTAGTTGCCTTGGCAATTGTGATGGTGCCGCTGGCCTCCGTGGCCGGGAACGAGCGTATCACCATCACGCAAAACGGCTACTACATGCAGAAGCTTTCCAACCCTGCATCAGGTGAGGGGGAAGCGGACGGCCTGGTGACGCCGGGCGACCGCTTTAACAGCTACGCCTGGGCGATGGGAGAGCTGGGCGATTACATCTATGTCGGCACCAACCGGAACCTGGTTGGCAGCACGATTGAGCAGTACATCCACGCCTATGGCGACAAAATCCCCATGGATGTTGTAGAACAGTTTGTTGACACATTTACCAACGGCGAGTTGGCGCTCACACCCGAAGCGGAAAAGGACAAGGGCGCCGCAATCGTGCGCTACAATAAGACCACCGGCGAAATGGAAACCGTGTTTGAACCGAACGCCAATATGCCCGCGCCGTATAACGATATCACCGGCTACCGCATGTGCGTCGAATTTAAAGGCAACCTTTATTTCGGCTCAACAGGCACGGCAAATACGATGCTGCTGCGCGTAGGGCCGGATTTCCAGCCGGGCGACCTGCCGGAGATTCTCGTACATATGACAAAGCCGGCGGAGACCGGTATGGGCAACATCCGCGCCTATGACGTGACGGATGACGGCGAGCGGCTCTACATTG
>USBP01000233.1 GCA_900552985.1 uncultured Oscillospiraceae bacterium | reverse complement strand
AAGCCCAAGCCGCTCTTCCATATCAAATAGCTGTGCCTCGGCGCGCTTAATGGCGTCCCGCACTCCTTGACGGGTAATACCCTCATTTTCCGCAATTTCGGAAAGGGAAAGATCGTCGTTATAATAATAACCAAGAAAATTGCGCTGCTTTTCCGTGAGCATATCTCCGTAGAAATCCAGCAAGATGGTCACGCCAAGATCCTTTGCCACGGCCAAGCCTCCCTGCACCGAAATCATTACGCCTCTTCTTAAATCTTTGAGAGAAAATCAAAAAATTTTCTCCTCAAGCTTTGAAAAGCGGCGATATGTAAAGCTGTTTTTCTTTACAGCGGGATTTATTATACTAAACGGAGGGGGCTCTGTCAAGTAGGCAAGCTGGTCAGAGCGGAAATATTTTTTAAGGCCTGTCCCTTTCCCCGCGGCTTTGCCGTTTTTCCGCTTGGGATCACCAGAGGCGGCCCTGTGAAAGGTTCAGCTTGTTGCAGCGTTGCCATGGTTTGGCAAGGAAGACGGCGCCGTATTTCTGGAGGAAGGACAAAGGGATACGCAGCCAAGGGCAGATGCATGATAACCGCCATTGCCTCTGTGCTTGATGTTTGTAGACGCTAAATTTCATATATTTATATCCTGAAACTGATTTTTCTGGTTTTAAAAATGGATATAAAAATAAACATACCACTTTGTAATAGTCATTTTGCCTAAATAAAATACAGTTTTATTATATGATATCACAAAATAGAATGGTTTTTCTTTACTTTCAAAACAAATGTGAGGACTTCTGCTATACTGCATTTGCTAAAACTTCCATCCTTTTGCTGACTATTTTATATAGTTTTTATATAAGATCCCACACCCATCAGCGGCCCGCATGCACCGCAAAAGGCGAAAGACAAGGCATGTCCAAGGTGCTATGCGCCTAAAAAAATTATTTCGGAGGTGTAAATTTGAAGAAATGCAAACGTGTGCTGAGCATTTGCCTTGCCGCGATGATGCTGCTTGGGTGTATACAAGCTGCTTTTATCGCCGGCGCGGTGAGTGACAGCACGGTCAAGGTCGCTGCGATTTCGGATATTCGCTACCAGGCGAATGGCACGGACGCGGACGGCCTGATGGTCTCCAAGAGCGCAGCGCTGCTCGATGCCGCACTCGCGGAGGTCATGTCCAGCGACGCGGATGTGCTGCTCGTGACGGGCGATATCACCAATAACGGTGATAGAAACTCTCACAAGGCGGTTGCCGCAAAGCTGGCTGAAGTAGAGGCGCAGGGCTTTGACGTTTACGTCATCCCCGGCGAGCGCGACGTCCGCGAGGGCGGCGTGAACCTCGGCGGTGTGTCCAAGTCGGAGTTCGAAAGTATCTACGAGAGCTTCGGCTATGATGAAGCGCTGCAGGATTCCGGCTCCGCGTCCTACGTTGCCGAGCTGGGCCACGGCTTTACCCTTGTGATGAGCGATTCCGTCGCCGCGAACGGCCAGGGCCAGCTGACCCAATGGGCGGTCAGTCAGGCGCAGAGCGCCGTCGCCAAGGGGAATACCGTCTTCGCTGCCTCCCGTGGTTGGCCGCGGCAGCGTGGACCGCACGTTTATGGATCTGCTGAACACACTGCATGGTGTACAGCTGGATTTGGCTGGCAGCACCCTGCGGCTGTACACCGATGCCCCGGCGCAGGCAGCTGCCTCGCTCGGCCTGGTGGACGATACGCGCATCCTGCCCGAGAATGGCGCAGATCCTGCGGCGCTTGCAGACGCGGGCGTGAAGTATGTCTTCACCGGCCACGGCTGCACGATGAGCATCGCCGGCTATACTACGACGAACGGCGCCGAGCTGTACGACGTGATGACCGGTTCGCTCGTGGGCTCCGGCTCCGGTGTGCGCTTTGCCACCCTGAATAAGGGCACGGATGGCATGAAGCAGCAGCGCGCGGAATTCTCCGCCGCCATGCTGACCTCCGCCGCCGGTGTCCCGGATGTCCAAGCGGCTGCGCACGACGCGCTGGCGGCCTATATGCCCACTGAGGTGGACGATGCGATTGCCAAAGCGGAGGATCTTGTTGGGCACTTGCTCCCGGCAATCCTGCCGAACGTGCAGCAGTTTGTCCGCGATGTTGACATCGGTGCGCTGGCGCCCGAGTACGCGGGAGTTCTTGACCTGATCGGCGGAACGATCACAACCGTGAAGAACGATCTGAACAACCAGTATCTAGCTCCGCTGTTCGGGCTGCTCTCCGTCCAGAAGATTCACAACATCATTTCCGACGTCCGCGCTGCGTTGGAGCAGATGGATTTCAACGGCCGTGATTTCTACGGCTTCCTGGCCGATATCTTCGGGGCCATCCAGCGTGGGGACGGCGTGACGCCGGATTCCGTGGAGGGCATCTTTGACGCCCTGCGCAACGGGGATGCCGATGCGCTCATCGGGCTGATCCAGTCCTTTGCAGATCGCTTCAACCCCACGAACCTGGTCAACCTTCTCAATGAGATTTTGAACCTTCGGTTTAGCAAAAATTATCAAGTTGTCGGCCCTGCTATTGCGGCCACAATAACGGTTCATCTCCGCAGTTTGCTTGCCGGTTCTACGAATGTGGTTACTGGTATAGCGACTGTTCCGATTGACCTCTGGTCGATTTTGGATGGCCCGGATATGCCGAAGCTCCCCAACGGCCAGACGATCAGCCAGGTTGCCCGTCCGCTCGTCAACGCCCTCATCCTGGGCGGCGATAACGATGCGAGCACCCAGCAGACGCCTGCCCGCTTTACGCAGAACCTGAAGGATAAGGCGAGCACGGTCGTTGATCTGCTCATCGGCTTTGGCGTGGGCGACCTGATCGGCGAAAACGTCTTCGCCCAAGGCCAGAGTGCCACGCTCGTGGCGCGCACGGTCACGCTCGATGAAGTGACAGCCTACCTCGACGCAGTTGCGCCGGATGCGAATGCCGACGCGCTGACCGCTGCTGAGTGGATTCAGGTGCGCGATGCGCTCAATGCGCTGGGCCGCTTCACAGCGGAGCAGCAGGCAAGCGCCAACGGCGAGCTTACGGCGGCCACGGAGACCGACCCGGCCTATACACAGGCCGATAAGCTCCGCGACCTGCTGGATGAGACTTTCTATGCCGCTGTTGCGGCGGACTTCACCGCGAAGGTAAACGCCCTCCCGGCAGTGGAGGCTCTGACCCTTGAGAACGACAGGGATACAGTCTATACCCTGCGCTCCGAGTACGATCAGTTTTATGCGGAGATCAAGGCGCACATCAGTGATGATACGGTTGCAAAGCTCAACGCCGCCGCCGGTCAGATTTATGCGCTTGAAAACTACGATCCCGACGTCGCTGCGGTCGTTCAGAAGATTGACGCAATCGGCGAGGTCACCGCAGAGAGCGAAGTTGCCATTCAGGACGCCCGTGCAGCCTACGAGCTGCTAGATGTCCGCCAGAAAAAGCTGGTCACCAACTATGAGGTTCTCGTGGCTGCTGAAGC
>USBP01000232.1 GCA_900552985.1 uncultured Oscillospiraceae bacterium | reverse complement strand
CCCGGGACGAGGCGAAACACCACCCCGCGCAGGCCCTCATCTGATACGAGAACATTGCTTCCGTTTCCAAGGATAACGGGCCGTATCCCCTGCTCATGGCAGCAGCGCAGAAGCCGGGCAAGCTGTTGCTCGCTCTGCGGCTCCAGCAGCGCATCTGCCGGACCGCCCGTGCGGAAGGAGGTATACTCCGCCATCGGCGCATCCCGTTTCATAGGGCAGCCAAGGGATTGCGCAAGCCTGCACACCGTTTCAAGACCGTTCATGCAAATTCTCATACCTTTCTGAATTCGCCTCCCCGAGGCCGCAGCGAAACGGGAAGGCGAACGCGCTTTGATATATGGCCTTTTATTTTCTTCACCGCTGGCAAAGGGCGGCAGACCGCTGGCGGGCAGAGTACGTGTTATTCCTCTAACAGCGCGGCGCCGATGATGCCCGCGTCATTGCCAAGCTCAGCTGAGCAGATTTTCGTCTGCTTCGTGGCGTACATGCTGTACCGCTCGCGGCGGATATGCTGACGCAGGGGCTCCAGAAGCGTCTCCCGCTCATGACCGATGCCGCCGCCCACACAGATGATCTCCGGCTGGAAAATATTGATTGCATTGATTATGCCGCAGGCAACGTAGTAAATATAGCGATCCACCACGCGCTTTGCCGCGGCGTCGCCCGCGCGCATAGCGTCAAAGGCCGTCCGCCCGTTGACCGCGTCAATGTTATTATCCACCAAATCCCACATTTTACTATCCTGCGCGTGGCGCATTTCATCTTTTGTCTGGGCGATGAGCGCCGTTGCGGAGGCATAACGCTCCAGCAGCCGCGGCGGCCGCAGTTGCACTGCTCGCCATCCACCACGATCACCATATGGCCCATTTCACCGGCTGCAAAGTTTGCGCCGTTGAGAATGCGGCCATTCACAATGATGCCGCTGCCGACGCCCGTGCCGAGCGTGATGGCAATAAAATCCTTTACGCCGGCGCCCGCTCCGGCCTTCGCCTCGCCAAAGGCCGCACAGTTGGCGTCGTTTTCCAGATAAACGGGCTTGCCGATCCGTTCACCCAGCATCTGCTGCGCAGGAACGTTTTGAAAATCCAGATTGTTGGAGAATTCGATAACGCCTGTCGCCTTATTGACCGTGCCCGGCGTGCCGACGCCGACGGAGGCGATATCCTCCATGGTGAGCCCGGCTGCTTCTACCGCCATATGTACCGTTTTCGTAATATCGTCAAAGATCTCCTCCGCAGGGCGGGGCGCATTCGTCTTCAGCTCCCCTACGCCGATGATTCGATAATTGTCATCCACCACGCCCGAACGAATGTTGGTGCCCCCTAAATCAACGCCTACTCTGTACATGTTCCAGTCCTCCGTCTTTCAAACTCTATATTTTAAATGCTTTGCAGGGCAAGCCCCCCTAAAAACCTGTCTGGCGCTCCCAAGCGGGAGACGCGCAGCTGTTTTCTGCCCACCCGCGCAAGAAGCCCAATTAAAAGCGCTGCCAAACCTCGGTATCCGGAGGCTCAGACGAACCGCCGTCATCCATGCCAAGATTGTGCATCAATTCCCTCGCCGCGTTATAGCCCATCTTCTTCTGCCGGTTATTCATCGCAGCGACCTCAATGATAATGGCGAGATTCCGCCCCGGCTTCACCGGGATCACCGCCGCCGGCACGCTGATGCCGAGAATGGTGATGAACTCATCATCCAGCCCCATCCGGTCATAGAATTTCTCGCTGTCCCATGGCTCCAGTTGGATGACGAGATCGATCTTTTCCGTCATCTTCACGGCGCCCATGCCGAAAATCCGGCGGGCATTGATGATGCCGACACCGCGCAGTTCAATAAAATGGCGGATATTATCCGGCGCAGAACCGACCAGTGTGCGGGAGGACACCCGGCGAATCTCCACAGCGTCGTCCGCAATCAGGCGATGGCCTCGCTTAATGAGCTCATTGGCGGTTTCTCTTTTGCCAACGCCGCTGTCCCCCAGGATCAAAACGCCCTCGCCCGCGACCTCCACCAGCACGCCATGGCGCGTCACGCGCTGCGCAAGCTCCACATTCAAATAGGAAATCAGTGTGGACATACAGCTCGAGGTTGTCTCCGCAGTGCGCAGCAGCGGCACCTCATAACGGCGGGCGTTTTCCATCACCTCGGAAGGGCATTCCAAATTGCGGGTAATCAATACCGCGCACGGCTGGCGGGACATAAAATTTTCCACCCGTTTTGCGCGCTCCTCCGGCGGCAGGCTCTCTAAAAACGCAAGCTCCGTCAGCCCGAGGAACTGCACGCGGCTCGGATCGAAATAATCATTATACCCCGTGAGGATCAGGCCCGGCCGGTTGACGTCATAGGAGGAGATATAGAGATCGGAAGCCGCCTTTGGCAAATAAAGCTCCTCCAGCGAATGATCCCGTATAACCTTTTCGAGTGAAACGGAATATTTTGAGCTCATAAGCACATCTCCTTCCATCCGGCAGAGCGCCCGCCTCCCCGCAGGCGCTCCGGCCAGGCAGTATCATAACTGCGGTTACAGCCATTATAAAACATTCTTTGCAAAGTTCCAATACCTGCTTTGGATTTTCCTTGATAAACTTTTTAAAAACTTTCCCTCATCAGCCCTTGAAACAGAAAAATTAAAAAGGAAACAGTCTTTTTGTAAAAATATTGGTGAACAAAAAATGGACAAACAGGCCTCCTGCCCCTTGACAGCAGTAGATTGGAAGAAATATTTGCGTTTTCCCACAAGGTGTTGTATGATGAAACAAAACAAAAACCGACAGAAGAAAGCGGTGAGGAGCCTGAAACTGAAAGTTGGATTGATGAACGACGCATTTCCGCCCACGCTGGACGGCACCTCCACAGCCACCCTGAACTATGCCAATATTATTCAGGAAAAGCTGGGCGAAGTGATGGTGATTACGCCACGCGTGCCCGGCGTGGTAGATACCGGCTACCCCTATGAGGTTTACCGCTACAAATCCTTCCCGCTGAGCAAAAAGGATGAATATCGGTTCGGCTGGCCGTTCAAGCATGAATTTCGCAACTATGTGCGCAGCAAGAAGCTGGATATCCTGCATTTTCACTGCCCGCTCGCATCTGCACATTTTGCAAAGCTGATCGTGCAGGAGCAGAAGATCCCGATTGTTGCAACCTATCACACCAAATATGACTATGATATCCGCAAACGCGCCCCAACCAAGCCGCTACAGGATTTTTTCATCCGGTTTATCGTCAACCACGTCAGCATTGCCGACGAGGTGTGGGTGGTCAGCGAAGGGGCGGGAGAAAACCTGCGTTCGCTGGGCTATCAGGGCGATTATATCGTGATGCCAAACGGCGTGGATTTTCCGCGCGGAAGGGTGGATACTGCCGCGCTGAACGCTAAATACCAGCTGCGGGAGGATGTGCCGGTCCTTCTGTTTGTCGGCCGGATGATGTGGTATAAAAATTTACGCCTGCTGCTGGACGCTTTGCGCATCTCTAAAGAATCC
>USBP01000231.1 GCA_900552985.1 uncultured Oscillospiraceae bacterium | reverse complement strand
CCACCATGGCGTGCGCGCAGATGGCGAACACCAGCATCCGCTGCATGGTGGGCGTCCGTTTGGAGAAAAGCCGCCGCAGCAGCGCACACGCGAGCAGGAGAGCCGGAACCCATCCTACGTCCACAGCGAACTGCAATAGCTCGTTGTGGACGAATTTTGTAACGTAAACGCCGCTTTGGAACCCGCCCTGGGCATAATAATAGCCCATATAGCCCAAGCCAAAGGGGTGCGTCAGGATAACGGGCAGCACATCCCGGTAATAGAGCAGCCGGCCGAGCAGCGTGCTGGATTCGAGTGAAATTGTCAAAAAGCGGCCGATGGTATCCGTCTTGCCGGTGACGGCGACGAAGAGGAGCGCGCCCGTAACCCCCGCAAGGAGCATGACAAGCAGCGGGAGGCGCAGCCGCTTGCGCGCCAGACAAATCCAGAGGAAAACAAGAACGGTCAGCACAAACACTGTGCGGCTGCCGGTGGCGAAAATACCGAAGAGCAGCACGAGAATCCCGGCCAGGCAAAACGCTCGCCGCCGTTTTTGAAAAGCGAGGACGATAATCCCCAGCAGCAGGAAGAGGGCGAACGTGTTGGAATATTGAAAAAAGCCGCCCAGCCTGCCGGAGGCATAGAAATAGGGTGTAAGGGCCGGAATCCACCGCGTGGGAAAGGAGAGCAGCGTCATCACAGCGCCGGATACCGGCACGGTGAGCAAGAGCTTTTCCCGCTCCTCCGGGCCGAGCTGCATGAGCAGCAGCCAAAACAGGGCGGCGGGTAAGAACTTGAAAAAACCGAGCAGGGCCATGCCGCTGTCCACTGCCCAGAGCGGGGTGACGAGGTAGCCTGCGAGCAGCGCCAGCAGGGCGGCGGAGGTTATTCCAAACCGGAATGTGAGCAAACGGCCTATAGCTATTAGATAGATCCATATTCCCATCAGAAGCACCGCGGCCGCACAGGCGCCATACTCATAAAACAGCCCAAATGCAAACGGGGAAAGGAGGAGAAAGGCCGCTAAAACAGTTGATCCTGCTTCGGTTTTGACCGTTTTTTCCGCCCGTGCCCCCATGTTTTTCCCCTCCCGGTTTTGATAAAAGCATTATATCATTAACTCTATCTAATTGCAACAATAAATATATCTTTTAGATAGTGTTAAGCCATATCAAATGGTTATATTCTAACAGAGGAGGTGTGGGCATTGGATTTGGTCGCCATCGGGAAACGCATAAAGGCGGAGCGACAAAAAAACGGCCTGACGCAGGAGGCGCTTGCGGAGCGGCTCGACGTCAGCACACATTATATTTATGAGCTGGAGCGGGGGCTGAAAGCAATGTCCGTACCGGTTTTAATGCAGATGGCGCAGACGCTGCATGTCTCCACAGACAGCCTTCTCTTTGGGGATGCGCGCACTTTTCAAAACGCCGACCGCCTTGCGTCACTGACACGCGATATCGGCCCGCGCACGCGCGAAACGCTGGCGGATATGCTGGCGTTGATGCTGCCAATGCTGAAAAATGAATGAAAAAACATCGCCTGCATAATATAGAAACCGCCCACTCCGCCGGGGCACGGCCTCTCCGAAGGGATTGGCCGCATGTCTGAAGCGGTGTGGGCGGTTTTATTCTCAGGCTTTTTGCGCACGAATATGCTTTTCCGGCAGCGCGGCTGCAAAACATGCAGCGCAGAAAGAAAGGCAGTGGAACGCATCCGTTCCACTGCCTTTTCTCCAACGCTTTGGGAAACCATTCTGATAAAGGGCAGACGCCGGCTTTCTGAACGAAAAGTCAGCCCTCCAATTCCTCGAGGGATGGCTCCTCTTTGGAGGGGCGGGGTTGTGTATCCTTCACAATACGGACGTCCTTGCGGTGGAGGGAAACCGGCGCTGCATCCGGCTTCTTGTTGAGGCGGATTTTCAGCATGCCGGTCAGGAGGTTTGCATCCACAACAACGCCGCGCCCCTCCTTGGTATCCACCACTGAGCCGTTTCTGGGCGTGACGCGCAGCAGGTATTCATAAGCGTTCTGCTCATATTTCAGGCAGCACATCAGCCTGCCGCAGGTGCCGCTGATCTTGACCGGATTCAATGAGATACCCTGCTCCTTCGCCATTTTAATTGAGACGGACTGAAAATCCCCCAAAAAGGTGCTGCAACAGAAGGGGCGGCCGCAGATGCCAAGGCCCCCAAGCAGCTTTGATTCATCGCGCACACCGATTTGCCGCAGCTCAATACGCGTGCGGAAAACGCTCGCAAGATCCTTGACAAGTTCGCGGAAATCGACGCGCCCATCTGCCGTGAAATAAAACAGGATTTTGCTGCGGTCAAAAGTGTATTCCACATCCACAAGCTTCATCTCCAGCTTGTGCGCGGCAATTTTTTGCACACAGATCCGGTAAGCTTCCTTCTCCCTGGCGTGGTTCTCCTCCACCACCTTTAAATCGTCGGGCGTAGCGGCGCGGATAATCATTTTCAGCGGCTTAACGATCTGGTCATCCGGCACCTCACGGTTATCCATTGCCACCTCACCGCACTCAATGCCGCGCGCTGTTTCCACAATGACCGGATCCCCTTTTGCAAAGGGCTTGTCATCCGGGTCAAAATAATAAACCTTACCGGCGCCCTGAAAACGGACGCCCACAATTTCGGCCATATATCAAAAATCCTCCGTTATATACTATCGTTTCTCCACGTGCCGCGCTATTTGCCTGCCGCACGCCGCAGCGTGCTGCACAGCCGGGTGAGAAGCAGGTTTTGGTTCGCATTTCGCAGCAGGCTGAGGCTGAGCGCATCAATCGCTTTCATCACAGCCAGCAGCCGCTCCTGTGTCAGAGCGCCGGCCAGGTAACGGGCATCCTCCTCTGACGACGCCATCCCACAGCTGATGCGCAGCGCTTCCCGAAAGAGCAACGCCATGCGTGCGAGGCATGCGGCGGTGAGATCCTTATCCTTTTCCAGCTTGCCCGACAGAGCGAGCAGAGGGAACTCGGCAGGCGCCACTACTGCGCGTGCCATCTGAGCGGAGAGCTCATTTCTCTTCTGCTCCTTTTTCCCAGTAGGAGCGGAAAGCTCCTGCCCAGAGGCCTCCAACGTAAAGATCGCTACACGCGAAAGGATGGTAGGCAGCATTTTTGTTTTGGAATCGCAGGCCAACAGGAAAAACGCATAGGAGGGCGGCTCCTCCAGCACCTTGAGCAACGCGTTCTGCGCCTGCGCAGACATGGACTGGGCGTTGAGCAGAAGATAGACCTTTCGCTCCGCCTCGTTGGGCAAAACAGCAGTATCCTCGCGGACAGCACGCACCGTATCAATATGAAAGGAGCGCGCTGCCTCCCCCCCCTCTGCCTCCCAGATATCCGGGTGGGACTGTGCCGCAGCCTTCTGACATGCCGCGCACTTTCCGCAGGGACGGCCTTTTGACGCAGTACAGACCAGAGCCTGGGCAATCAACTGCCCCAGCGCTTTGCGCTCTTCAGCGGAACCGCCCTCCAGCAAAGCCGCGT
>USBP01000230.1 GCA_900552985.1 uncultured Oscillospiraceae bacterium | reverse complement strand
TTTCCCGCCCGGGGTTGGCAAGCGCCGTTTTGCGCAGCGCCTGGCGGACGGCACACAGCCTACGTCCGGGTTTGGCTTTTCCCCGCGGCAAAAGCATTGGGGAGGCCTGTGTTTCTGGCACAGCTCAAAGCCGGATTTGCATGCCGCGCGCCGGCCTGCGCCCGCGCTCGCCTGGAGCAAGGGGATCAGTCGCAGCCGCAGCCACAGCCGCCGCGCCCGCCGTAAGTCGTGCCGCAGCCGAAGACACAGCCGTTGTTAGCGGTGCTCAGGCCACAGCCGTCATTGCAGAACAGGCAGATGAGGATCAGGATGATGATCCAGGAATTGCAGCCACCAAAGCAGTTCATCTAAGCTTCCTCCTTTCCTTGGTTACACTCCCATAGTATGTGAATGCCCGGAATGTGTGACTCGGGTGAGCCCATCTTTTGAATACGCTCTGGAGAAACGGCATAAACTATTGGTTGCATCCAGCTGTCACTGGGGAGGAATTGCGATATGGAGAGCTTTGGCGGGAAACAGCCATACCGATTGGATTTTGAAATAGCGGAGGAGCTGTCCCCGGATCCGTTTTCTGAGGAGCCTATGCAGACGCTTCGGCACATAGGGCGCGCATCCATGCGGGCGGAGCGCTTAAAAAAGAGGAGCCGTGCGGCCGCCCATTTTGAAAGAGGAAAAGCGGCGGCAAAGGAAAAGGATTAACAGGGGAAGCAGCGCAGGCGCTTTGTAGCCAGGGCGCGGCCAGATATGCGCCTGATGAAGAAAGGGCCTGCGCACAGGCACCCCTTGCTTGATTCCACAAGAGTTTATCTAGAAACGGGAGAGCGGTCTATGTATAAATTTACGGGCTTTACGGAAAAAGCGAATGCAGCGCTCAACACCGCTGTGGAAACAGCGGAAAATCTGGGGCATACCTATATCGGCAGTGAGCATCTTCTGATCGGACTGCTGCGGGATACGGGCGGCGTAGCGTGCGTTGCGCTGGCCGGGAGAGGCGTTACCGCCGCGCAGGTAGAGGAGCTGATGCGGCGCACAATCGGCGTTGGCGCGCAAACAGTTCTATCCCCGGCCGATTTTACGCCCCGCTGCAAACGGATCATCGAAATGGCCATTCTGGAGGCGCGGGGGTTTGGGCACAGCTACGTGGGGACAGAGCACCTGCTCATTGCCATTATTGAAGAGGGGGGAAGTTTTGCGATCCACTTTTTAACCCAGCTTGGCGTCTCCCCGCAGGATGTGCTCGCCGATCTGACCCGCTCCATGGGCGGGGGGCTTTCGGGAGCTTCGGCCACGCAAAAAACAGCCCGAAAAAATAAAAGCAATACCCCAACGCTCGACCAGTATGGCAGGGACCTTACGCTGCTTGCAGCGCAAAACCTGATCGATCCGGTCATTGGCAGGCAGAAGGAGATCGAGCGTGTGATGCAAATTCTCAGCCGCCGCACGAAAAACAACCCCTGCCTGATCGGTGAGCCGGGCGTTGGCAAAACCGCTGTGGCAGAGGGCCTGGCGCTTCAAATCGCCGGAGGAGACGTTGCCGATGGTCTGCGGGATAAGCGCGTGGTGTCACTCGACCTGACCGCCATGGTGGCAGGCACCAAATACCGGGGCGATTTTGAAGAGCGGGTGAAAACAGCGTTGGAGGAGGTGCGCAAGGCTGGGGACGTCATCCTGTTTATCGACGAAGTGCATAATCTCATTGGGGCGGGCGCGGCAGAGGGAGCGGTTGACGCCGCCAACATCCTCAAACCCACGCTGGCGCGGGGAGAGATCCAGATGATCGGTGCAACAACCCTTGAGGAATACCGGAGGCATATCGAAAAGGATGCCGCGCTGGAACGGAGGTTTCAGCCGGTCCATGTGGCTGAGCCATCGCAGGAGGAGGCGGTGGAAATCCTCCGTGGTCTGCGGGATAAATATGAGGCGCACCACAAGGTGCGCATTACCGATGAGGCGATCCAGGCGGCGGTGAAGCTGTCGGCTCGCTATATTGCCGACCGTTTTCTGCCGGATAAGGCAATTGATCTGATTGACGAGGCTGCCTCTCATGTGCGGATGCAGGCCTATAGGGAGCCGCCTGACCTCAAGCAGCTGGAAAACCGGCTTGAAACGCTGCAAACAGAGAAGGAGGCGGCGGTTAACGCGCAGGAATTTGAACGGGCAGCCAGCCTGCGGGATGAGGAAAAACAGCTGCGGGCGGATCTCTCACGAGATAAAAATGCCTGGCGGGAGCGTTCCTCCCACACGGCAGGGGCAGTTACCGGAGAGGGGATCGCACAAATCGTCTCCATGTGGACGGGAATCCCAGTGCAGCAGCTCACGGCCGAAGAGAGCCGCAGGCTGCTCCATCTGGAGGAGGAGCTTCATCACAGGATTGTTGGGCAGGAGGAAGCGGTGCGGGCAGTGGCCCGTGCGATGCGCCGTGCCCGCGTTGGCCTGCGGGACCCGGAGCGGCCGCTCGGCTCTTTTTTATTTCTTGGGCCCACAGGAGTGGGCAAAACAGAGCTGAGCAAGGCCCTGGCTCAGTCGATGTTTGGCGATGACAGCGCAATGATCCGGTTGGATATGTCAGAGTATATGGAAAAGCATACCGTCTCCCGCATGGTAGGCTCTCCGCCCGGATACGTCGGTTATGAGGAAGGAGGGCAGCTTACCCAGAGGGTGCGCAAAAGGCCGTATTCTGTGGTGCTCTTTGATGAGATCGAAAAAGCGCATCCGGATGTATTCAATATGCTGCTGCAAATCCTGGAGGACGGCCGCCTGACAGATTCCCAGGGAAGAAAGGTGAGCTTTCAAAACTGCATTCTCATCATGACCTCCAATGTTGGCGCCACCATGATCTCCAACCGGAGAAGCGGTCTGGGCTTTTCAGGAGATACGGGCGTGCAGGGAGAGGAAAAGCGGATTCGTACCGCAGTGATGGATGAGCTTAAGCGCACCTTCCGGCCGGAATTTCTGAACCGTGTGGACGACATCATTGTTTTTCATCAGTTATCAAGGGCAGAAATCGAAGAGATTGCCCGGCGGATGCTTTCCAATGTTTCACAGAGGCTTTCAGAAAAGGGGATCACATTATCCTTCAGCGAGGAGGCGCTGCACCGGATTGCAGACGCAGGCTTTGACCGGACCTATGGCGCCCGGCCGCTGCGCCGGGCGGTGCAGAGCCAGATTGAAGACCTGCTCAGCGAAACGCTGCTCAGCGGCGGGCTGGAGGAGGGCGGGGAATATCTCTGCACAGTGCAGGAGGGCGCATTTGCGATTGTGCAAGACATTCCTCCTGTGGAGCAGGCACGCGAAGGGGACAGGGCGGAAGCAGCGCGGTTTTTTGAATAGGACCTGCGCCATCCGGGACGTAAGGCCGCGGGGTACGGTTTGCACCTGCCCGAGACCGCCTTTCGGCAAAGCTCGCCTCCTAAAAGGATATTGCGGCCAGATCGAACATCTGATATGAACAGAATTTAAGGAATGCCTGCTTCGGCTTTTGGTCAGATTCCAGGCGGTAAAAA
>USBP01000229.1 GCA_900552985.1 uncultured Oscillospiraceae bacterium | reverse complement strand
CCATCGGCAGCTTCGCCTTCAGGGCGGCCTCCGAGCGCATGCCCTGATAATACCGCTGATCCGCATGGCAGATTGAAAGATAGAGCGGCCGGATGAGAATCCGGTCCTCCGTCAGCCGCAGCTCCTGATAGGTGACGTCGATCATCCGGGGAGCGATCAACTGATAAACCGCATTAATCATCTAGCGCATCTCCCCCCAGCAGCGTTTGAGCGACCTTCAAATCGTAGGGGTAGGTGATTTTGATGTTAAAAACCTCCCCTTCCACCAGATGCACCGGCAGCCCCTTCATCACAAAGATCTTGCAGGCGTCTGTGAGGCTGTCCTTCTCCTCCTGCGAGAGGCTCTCATAAACCTCCTTGAGTTTTTTGCCCTGGAAGGACTGCGGCGTTTGCCCCTGATACATTCTCGAACGGGGCGGGATATCAGTAATGGAGGCGCCGTCCCCGCTTTCCACAATCGTATCCGTGGCGGGGATAACCGTATCGCACGCGCCGAACGCCTTCGCCGCAGCGATATTCTCTGCAATGATGCGGTGCGTCACAAAGGGGCGGACAGCGTCATGCGTAACAATGAGCGTATCCTCATCCAGGCCGTAATGCGCCTCAATATGGCAAAGGGCACGGTAAACCGTATCATTGCGGGAGGCGCCGCCCTCAATCACCTCCACACGATCCGTCTGCCCAAGGCTTTTTGCCAGCATATTGCGCGTATGCGCAATCCACGCCTTCGGGCAGAGGACGATCACCTTTTCAAAGGCGGAGTTGACATAAAATTTTTCTACCGTGTGCACAATGATCGGCTTACTGCCGAGGTGCAGATACTGCTTCGGGGTCTGCGTGTTCCCCATCCGGCTGCCGACGCCGCCGGCCAGCACGACCGCAAAAACCATTAAAACCACAATCCTTTCTGTATTTGAACAACGTAAATTCCCATCAGGCCGCCTGCATCTGGAACACAGGCGGCCTGAGCCGTTATTTCTTGCGGATCATCTCATCGTAAATGGCGCAGACCTCATCGGTCGTCCCCTGGGCGATAATCTTCCCCTTTTGCAGGAGGATCGCCCGGTTACAGATGCGGCGCACCTGATCGGTATTGTGGGAGACAAACACAACCGTCGTCCCCTTATCAAACATACGTTGTATCTTCGCCTCGCTCTTCTGACGGAACTTGGCGTCTCCGACGGAAAGAACCTCGTCCAGGATCAATATCTCCGGCTCGACAACCGTAGCTACTGCAAAGCCGAGGCGCGCGCGCATACCAGAAGAATAGTTTTTCATGGGCACGTCGATAAACTCCTGCAACTCGGAGAATTCCAGAATTTCATCATATTTTGTCTCCATAAACTTGCGGGAAAAGCCCATCGTCGCGCCGTATAAAAAGATGTTTTCCTTGCCCGTATAGTTCATGTCAAAGCCTGCGCCGAGCTCCAGCAGCGGGGCAATCGTGCCATGCACCGTCACCGTGCCCTTGGTAGGCTTCATCACGCCGGAGAGCACCTTAAGCAGCGTGCTCTTGCCGGCCCCGTTAAAGCCCAGCACGCCAAGCCGCTCCCCCCTCTGGAGGGTAAAGGAGATATCCCGCAGCGCCCAAAATTCAGTAAAATGCAGCTTACGGGTTAGAAATTTAATGACATACTCTTTCAGATTATCAATTTTCTCTTTATTGAGGTTAAACATCATGCTGACATTGTCAACCTCGATGGCTGGAGTCCCCACCTGCTTCGCCTCCTAAATATGTAAGATAAATTTATCCTGATTCCTGTAGAACACATAAAACCCGATCAGGAGCATTACAAGGCTGAAGCCGAGGGAATAATAAAACCAGTTCCAGTTCCACATCTCACCAAACAGCACGCAGGAGCGGAACATGGATACAAGCGAATACAGCGGATTCGCCATCAGGGCGTATTTCATCCATACCTCCAGCTGGAGCTGGTCAACCTGATAAAAAATCGGCGTCAGATAAAACAGCAGCATACAGAACACATCGTAGAGATATTCCACATCCCGGAAGAACACATGCATTGTCGCCAGGATCATCCCGACACCCATGCACAGGATCAGAAGGATTAAAATAGGGACGACAGCCAGAAAAACATAAGGCGTCAGATGCATTTTCGTGTCGGTAAAAATCATGAAATAACCCATGACCACGGCCAGCACTGTCAGAGAGATCAGGAAGGTTACAAACGTTGAGATAATATTGGAAAGCGGGTAAATATATTTTGGCACATAGACCTTCTTAATAATCGAAGCATTGCCAAGGATGGAGCGCATCGACTTTTTTGTGGCCTGCGTGTAAAATTCATAGAGCAGGCGGCCGCACAGCAAATAGGTGGGGTAATTGAGAATCCGCGTTTCATCATGGCCGAAAATCTGCCCAAACACCAGGCTCAACACGATCATCGTGAGCAGCGGCTGCAAAAAGGTCCAAAATAAGCCCAGCACAGAGTTGCGGTATTGCAGCTTGATGTTTTTATTCACCAGCTCCTGCAGGAGGTAGCGGTATTTCATAAAATTTTTAAAATATTTTTTACGCGGGGGGTGTGCCGGCTTTCCCGCCGGGGAGGCCGCAGGTGTAGCAGTCATAAAAACGCCTCGTTTCTTCTCAAAATATTCTCTCCGCCTATTTGCGGCCGAACCATTTCGTGAAATAAGACAGCATGGAATGCACGTGGATCAAAAAAAGCCTTGTGTTATGCGCACTGCCGCGCTCCCATGCATGATAGACAGTGACAAGAGGATAGCAGACGGCTTTCGCGTATTTCCGAATGGTACGCGTGAGATCGGCATCCTCAAAATACATAAAATAGCGCGGGTCAAAGCCGCCGACCTGCTCAAAGACAGAGGTGCGCAGCAGCATGAAGCAGCCGGAAGCGTTCTCGATCTCAAAGGGATGATCCGCGCCTTCGTCCAGCATCGCGTATTCGCGCAGCGTGGGGTTCTCCGCGTCGTCCCGCCGGAACCGGCTGGCAATCAGATAACGCAGGGATGGGTTGCGCCGCCCCAGAATCTGTTCGCGCCCATCCGGGAAACAGATGCGCGGCGAGAGCAGACCAACCTCCTCATGCTCGTCCATATAACGCGCCATTTTTGTCAACACATCGTCCCTGAGAAAAATATCCGGGTTGATAATCGCGTGATATTTGGAGGAGAGCCGGGGCAGCACCAGATTATGCCCGCCGCCAAAGCCGTGATTCTGCTTCTCCTCCAAAATTTCCAGATTGGGAAAGCGATCCGCCGGGAAATGCTGGTGCAGCAATGCGAGCGTATCGTCCGTAGAATCGTTATCCACAATATAGAGATGGTTGCGCACACCTTTCGTAAACTGAAAAAAGGTTTCCACCGCTTTCAGGATACATTTTCGGTTATTATGCGTGACAATACAGCCCGACACTGTATATTCTTCCATACGTTATGTTCGTTCCTTTCACATCAGCAGGCGATAGGAGCCGCCAATCAGCCCACCGACCCCTTTCGTTATCCATTCCCAGTCTCTTCATTTTCCCGTGCAAGGAGGGAAAAGCGCTCCAGCAGCCGAGCAGACAGCTTCCACCGCCAGCGCAGCCTGG
>USBP01000228.1 GCA_900552985.1 uncultured Oscillospiraceae bacterium | reverse complement strand
GCGGCGTGCGGCCGGCAACGCACTTCTCCAGAGAGATCGCCTCATATACACCCTCGTCAAAAAGCTCGCAAACCTCCCTGTAGGCCTCCAGCGGCAGCGTCTCCAGCGTCAGCCCCTCACGGATGCAGCGTGCGACCAGCTCGCCCGTCGCCTTATAGGCATCACGGAAGGGCAACCCCTTGCCCACCAGGTAATCCGCACAGTCCGTCGCGTTGATAAAGCCGCCGGCAGCCGCTCTGCGCATGTTCTGCGGCAGCACGGTCATCGTATCAATCATCGGGAGAAAGGCGGTCAGGCAAAGCTTCACCGTGTCAAACGCGTCAAAGATGGCGTCCTTATCCTCCTGCATATCCTTGTTATAGGCCAGCGGAAGGCTCTTCATTACGGCGAGCAGCGTCATCACATCGCCAAACACGCGGCCGGATTTGCCGCGCACCAGCTCTGCAATGTCTGGATTTTTCTTTTGGGGCATAATACTGGAACCGGTAGCAAACGCGTCATCCAGCTCAATAAATTTAAACTCCCAGGAGCACCACATCACAATTTCTTCTGAGAAGCGGGAGAGATGCATCATCAGAATGGCCATCGCACTGGCCAGCTCAATGCAGTAATCCCGGTCGGAAACACCATCCAGAGAATTTTGGGACACAGCCGGGAAGCCGAGCAATGCGGCGGACTGCTCCCGGTCAATCGGGTAGGTCGTCGCCGCCAGCGCGCCGGAGCCAAGCGGGCAAACCTCCATGCGCTTTTTCGCATCCGCAATCCGGCCAAGATCACGCTGGAGCATCTCCGCATAGGCCATCATATGATGCCCAAAGGTGATCGGCTGTGCGCGCTGCAAATGCGTATAGCCCGGCATAACCGCATCCGCATATGCTTCCGCTTTGGCGCACAGGATCAGCACAAGCTCCTTCACCTGCGCCGCCACCGCGTCGCATTCGCCGCGCAGGTAGAGCCGAAGGTCGAGCGCGACCTGGTCGTTTCTGCTGCGCGCGGTGTGCAGCCGCTTGCCGGCGCTGCCAATGCGCGATGTGAGCTCCGCCTCTATAAAGGTGTGGATATCCTCCGCGTCGGGATCAATCGCCAGGCTGCCGCTCTGAATATCCTCGAGAATCCCCTGTAAACCGCCAAGGATTTCATCCCGATCCTTCCCGCTGATGATGCCGCAGCTGCCGAGCATCGTGGCGTGCGCCATGCTGCCCCGGATATCCTGCTCATACATCCGGCTGTCAAAGGAGATGGAGGAATTGAAATCGTTGGTTTTCTGGTCGGCCTCCTTGGAAAACCGCCCCGTCCATAGCTTCATGCCGTGCCGTCCTTTCTGCAAATTCTGCCGCCGGCAGAATCGTCATAAGGGCAGGGCAACCGCCCCGCCCCTATCAACGCCTGTTTTGATATGAAACCCGCTGTTACTTACCCTCGCGCTGTGCGTCGAGGATCGCCTTGACCTTGATGGGAAGGCCAAAGAGATTGATAAAGCCCTCAGAATCCTTCTGATTATACACGTCGTCCTCATCAAAGGTGGCAAACGCCTCGCTGTAAAGCGAGTAAGGAGAGGTAACGCCTGCGTTAATCATGTTTCCCTTATAGAGCTTGAGCTTAACGTCGCCCGTCACAGTCTGCTGCGTGCTGTCCACAAAAGCGTCAAGCGCCTCGCGCAGCGGTGTGAACCACTGGCCGAAATAGACAAGCTCCGCATATTTCTGAGCGACAAGCTCCTTATAGTGCTGCGTGTCACGATCCAGCGTGATGGTTTCAAGCACCTCGTGCGCACGGTAGAGAATCGCCCCGCCCGGATTCTCATATACGCCGCGGGATTTCATGCCGACCAGCCTGTTTTCCACAATATCTGCCAGGCCGATGCCGTTTGCTCCGCCAATCCGGTTGAGCTTTTCAATCATGCTCACGCCGTCAAGCGCTTCGCCGTCGAGCATCGTGGGCACGCCCTTTTCAAAATGGATCGTCACATAGGTGGGCTGATCGGGCGCCTGCTCCGGGGAGACGCACATCTCCAAAAAGCCGGGCTTGTTATACTGCGGCTCGTTGGCCGGGTCTTCCAGATCCAGGCCCTCGTGGGAGAGATGCCAAAGGTTTTTATCCTTGGAGTAGTTGGTTTCGCGGTTGATCTTCAACGGGATATTGTGCGCCTCTGCATAATCAATCTCCTCCTCGCGGGATTTGATATCCCAGATCCGCCAGGGGGCGATGATCTTCATGCCGGGCGCAAATTTTTTGATGGCCAGCTCAAAACGCACCTGATCGTTGCCCTTGCCCGTGCAGCCGTGGCAGATTGCGTCCGCGCCCTCAGCCAATGCGATCTCTACCAGACGCTTGGCAATGAGCGGGCGTGCAAAAGAGGTGCCAAGCAGATAATCCTTCTCATAAACAGCGCCCGCCTTGAGCGTGGGGAAGATATAATCCTCCACAAACTCCTTCTTCAAATCTTCCACATACAGCTTGGAAGCGCCGGTTTTCAACGCCTTTTCCTCCAGGCCGTCCAACTCAGTGCCCTGACCGACGTCGCCGGAGACAGCGATAACCTCGCAGTTATCGTAGTTCTCCTTCAGCCACGGAATGATAATGGACGTGTCCAGCCCGCCGGAATAGGCGAGCACAACTTTTTTGATCTCTCCCATACTGGTTGCCTCCTAACGGATTTTGATTGGTTTATTCAAGATTATACGCTTTTTATTCGCTTTTTCAAGAGCATACTGCATAAATATCCGCCAAAATTACAGGTTTGTAGATTTCACCAACTCTCTTCTCCCCGGCGATGCGTTTTTCGTTCACAATCATACCAAGCGTCCTTTCCCTGCGGTTACCATTATAATGGCGTCGGGAAGGAATTTCAACTCAAACCCTTATCATATGCACGTAAAATGAGTATAATAAGGATAATCAAATAATAGAGGGGAACACAGACGAGGCTGCGTTTTTGCCGCTTTGCCACCGTTTCCCCGAAAGGTAGGGAGATTTACTTATGCCATTTCAGGAGATCAATATCCGCGATCTGAAGGAGAGCGCCGTCAAGCTCATTTCAGAGGATTGGGCGCTTGTCACAGCGGGCAACAAGGACAAATGGAACACTATGACGGTTAGCTGGGGCGGTCTTGGCGAACTCTGGGGGAAGGATGTTGCTTTCATTTTTATTCGCCCGCAACGGTATACGTATGCCTTCCTCGAACGGGAAGCGTATTTCACCATGAGCTTCTTTGGAGGCACTTATAAAAAAGAGCTCTCCTTTTGCGGCGCCAAATCCGGACGCGATGTAGACAAGGCGAAGGAAACCGGCCTGACGCCCCTCTTTACCGGGCAGGCGGTCGCCATCGAGCAGGCAAAGCTCGTTCTTGTCTGCCGGAAGCTCGCGTATCAGGATCTGAACCCGGCCGGCTTTATCGACAGCTCTATTGATGCCGCCTGCTACCCTTCCAGGGATTACCATCGGATGTATGTAGGCGCGATTGAATCCGTTCTGCTTCAACAGGAGAGCGACTAAAAACAAATGACCGTATAC
Organism: uncultured Oscillospiraceae bacterium; assembly: GCA_900552985.1. Taxonomy (GTDB): domain Bacteria; phylum Bacillota; class Clostridia; order Oscillospirales; family Acutalibacteraceae; genus Fimivicinus; species Fimivicinus intestinavium. The sequence goes on along the minus strand of USBP01000228.1, from coordinate 82 downwards.
GTTGGAGGGCTGCTCACGAGGCTTTACGGACAGCCGCATCGGGTTCCCCAAAAAACACAGAAACCGGCAGGAGTCAGCGAAG
>USBP01000227.1 GCA_900552985.1 uncultured Oscillospiraceae bacterium | reverse complement strand
TGGAGATATTCTTATCCGTAATCAACAGATAGGCGTCGTCAATGACCGCCTCCATCTTATCGGTATCCGTGCACATATAGGGAGATACATAACCGCGGTCGAACTGCATGCCCTCTACCACGTCGCAATCCGTTTCAGCGGTCTTGGACTCCTCCACGGTGATGACGCCGTCTGCGGAGACCTTCTCCATCGCCTCGGCAATCAGCTTGCCAATCGTCTCATCGCCGGAAGAAACCGTGGCGACACGGGCAATATCATCAGAATTTGCGACCTGCTTGGCGTTGGCCTTGACAGCCTCTACCGCTGCGTCGACAGCCTTCTGGATGCCCTTCTTGACCACCATCGGGTTCGCTCCCGCGGCCACATTCTTCATGCCCTCGCGCACAAAAGCCTGCGCCAGCAGCGTGGCGGTGGTGGTGCCGTCGCCGGCAACGTCGTTTGTCTTGGTTGCGACCTCTTTGACAAGCTGCGCGCCCATGTTCTCAAAGGGCTCCTCCAGCTCGATCTCTTTGGCGATGGTCACGCCGTCGTTTGTAATCAGCGGAGCGCCGTATTTTTTATCCAGCACGACGTTGCGGCCCTTCGGGCCAAGGGTGATCTTAACGGTATTGCTCAGCTTATCAATGCCGGCCTGCAGGGCCTTGCGGGCCTCTTCGCCGTAAATGATCTGTTTAGACATAATCGATTACCTCCAACAATATTGATGAAATGGATCAGACAGGTTATTCGACAATTGCAAGGATGTCGCTCTGGCGGACGATGGTGTATTCCTCTTTATCGAGCTTGACCTCTGTGCCGGAATACTTGCTGGTGATAACCTTATCGCCCGGCTTTACGTACATCTCAACTTCCTTGCCGTCTACCAGCCCGCCTGGGCCGACCGCGACGACCTCTGCGATCTGCGGCTTCTCCTGCGCGGAAGCGGCCAGGATAAGCCCGCTCTTCGTCGTTTCTTCCACCTCAACGAGTTTCACGACAACGCGGTCTGAAAGCGGTTTGATTGTCATATAGACTCCTCCTAAAATATAATTTACGTAGTGGTTAGCACTCAAACTTCCTGAGTGCTAAGACATATTTTAGCCACTTCCATTGGAAAAATCAAGGTATAAATGCAAAGTTTACAATTACGTCACAATATCCTTGCGAAAGCCTGTGAAAGCAACCATACAGAGGGATAAGCTTCGTTATTTTTGCTGATTTTTTCTCAGACGGGCATATAACATTTTCGTCACATTTCAGCCGCATCTATTGTTTTTTCAATGAATGTATTGTAAAATAAATTGGTTTTTGGCGAATCGAAATTCTGAACCAGCCGGCGGGGGTTTTCGTTCCCCCGGCTTTTAAGGAGAATCGGTGTGAACCATCAAAGCAACAGAGCGCAGCGGCTGCCCGGCGACCGGGTCCCCTGGCGGATGGCCCTGGCGACGCTTCTTTGCGCAGCATTCCTGCCTGAATATATCGCGCCGTTTTTTACCCTGTTCACCTTTTTGGCATTTAAACGGCATTTCAGCCGGATCGGTCAGAAAGCGCTCATCGGCACAACCGGCAAGGTGTTCCTTGTTTATATGTGCTATATGATGCTCTCCTTCCTCTGGTCGGATACGAAGGTATTTTCCCTGCTTGTTCCCCTGCTTTGGATGGGGATGTTTTTGGGGGATATCTTCCTCTCCAACCTGATTGATAAGCGGGAGAGGCTGCGGCAGGCCATGTTCTGCCTGACCCTCGGCGCGGCGGCGGTCAGCATTGTTGCACTGATCCAGATGCTGTGCATCACGTTGAAAATCGATTTTCCCATCCCCTTCTGGGAAGATGTCGATCATTTTATTTTTCAATTTCTTCCGTTTTCCATTGTAACGGATTTTGTTTCCACCCGGGCCAGCGCCACATTTGATAATCCGCTGATCCTGGCGGTATATCTCATCCTTCTTTTGCCGGTTTCCATTTATAGCCTCTTTGAGCTGAAAGAAAAAAAGCAGCGTGTGATTGCCGCCGTCTGCGTTCTCCTGATTTTTGGCGGGATTGCGGCTACCTACTCGCGCGGCGCATATCTTGCGGTGATTGTGATGCTGGTGGTGATGATGTTTTTGGGCAAAAAGCAGGCGCTGGGCATTGCCGCACTATTTGCCGGTATCCTGCTTGTACTGCCGCAAAGCGTCTATCAACGGCTGTTTGCCATTCTTGATCTGGATGTTTCCACAGTGACGCGCCTGGCAATCTGGGGCGGCTGCCTGAATATTTTTATCGAGCATCCGATTCTTGGCGTCGGTGCAGGGACGGAGAACGTCACCACCCTGCTGCAAACGCGCTTCGGCATCAACCAGCCTCATGCGCACAGCCTCTATTTTGAGCTGCTGGTGGAGGGCGGGCTTGTAAGCATCCTGTTTTTTGCCGTTGTGCTCGGCCTGCTGGTTTATGATATTTTCTTTTTGCTGCGCAGCGGCAAAAGGTGGTACAAGATGGGGATCGCCTACCTTTCCTCTCTGGCGGGCTTTTTGGTTTTTTCCGTCTTTGAGTTTTCGCTGCAAACGCCGAAGGAGCTGCAATTCTTTATGCTTTATCTCGGCCTGGTCGAAGCCTCCAAGCGGCTTTGCCAAAAATCTCTGGCAAAGCAGAAAAGCAGCGAACCGGACGCCCCTTCTTCGGGCGGCGAAGCGCCCCCTTCCGCTCAGGCCGGCGTTCAACCCGGCTCTGCGCCTTGATAAATCAGGTATCTACCGGCAATTGAACAGTTGCAAAACAGGAGATTGTCATAAAGCCGGGCAATCTCCTGTTTGATAAACGGGCGAGGGAACAAAGCTGTGCATATTGGGTAACAGGGGCAATCGATAGAAAAAATAAGGGCTTGTAACAGCCCGTGAATACGGAGGTTTTTAGAAATATGGAACAGTATAAGCAGGAATTTATTGATTTCATGGTGGAGAGCGGCGTGCTGAAATTTGGCGAATTCACCCTGAAAAGCGGGCGTAAATCGCCCTTTTTCATGAACGCTGGGGCTTATGTGACAGGCTCTCAGCTGCGCAGGCTGGGGGAATATTACGCCAGAGCCATCCACGAGCATTTTGGCGATGATTTTGACGTTTTATTCGGCCCGGCATATAAGGGAATCCCGCTGAGCGTTGCCACGGCCATCGCCTACAGCGAGCTTTACGGCAGGGAGATACGTTACTGCTCCAACCGCAAGGAAGTAAAGGATCACGGGGATGTGGGCATCCTGCTCGGCAGCAAGCTGCGGGACGGCGACCGGGTGGTAATCATTGAGGACGTTACCACCTCCGGCAAATCCATTGCGGAAACCTTCCCGATCCTGAAGCATCAGGCCAACGTAGAGATCAAAGGCCTGATGGTCTCGCTCAACCGGATGGAAAAGGGGCTCGGCGGTAAGGTGAGCGCACTGGAGGAAATCCGGGAAACCTATGGTTTTGACGCTCACGCCATCGTCACCATGGCGGATGTGATCGAGCATTTATATAATCGTCCCTGTCACGGGCAGATTTTAATTGATGACACACTGAAAGCTGCGATTGACGCTTACTACAGCCAATACGGCGCATAAAACCTGCAAGACGAAGATATGCACAAAAGGATAACAAAGCGCCCGCCGCCGGAGGGAA
>USBP01000226.1 GCA_900552985.1 uncultured Oscillospiraceae bacterium | reverse complement strand
AAAAGGATGGGCCCCCGCGGCCTGAGCGGGAAATAAAAAACACCGATCCATCAAAAGAACACCTCGGAACGGTCAAGACCGTTCTCTACAGGGCAAAGCGTCCAGAAAGGTTTTCATCGATTTTTGAATGAGCGCCTGGCTTCGCTGTACGCACCCCCATTCTCTTGTCGGCTGATAAGAGAATGGGGCAAGAGAACAAATTCCCGGGTCAAGCATCCAAGGTAATGCTGTTCAGCCCGTAATACTGCGCCTTGGCAGTGTTGGCCCAGTGCTGCGGGTTGGGCTCAATATCCGCAAGCCCATAATAGGGCGAGTAGGCATCCCCCTGCACGCGCACTGCGGGCAGAATAAGGTCATAATTCCCCGCCGCCTTCTCCTGCAAGATATAGGCCTCTCTTACCTGAATCGCCCGATAGGCCTGCCTGTCACGCGCATAGGTACCGGCATACATCCCTGCGGCACAGAGCACACAACCAGCCAGCAGCATACCACAGGCCGCCTGAGGCAGCTTTTTGTCGAAGCGGATTCCGGCGCAAACCGTGCCCACGGCAATCAACGCACAGGCGACGGAGCCAAACATCGCCCGCCCCGGGAAATAGGGCACGGCCAGCATCGCGTAAACACCCGCAACCGCGCCTGCCAAATAGATCACAGCAATCAGCACCCTGCGGCGCCTGGCGCGCTTCTCCTCCACGCCGAAAAAGTGCAGCAGAATAAGGCAGCCCGCAAACAGGGCAAGCACGGGCAGCACATAATAAAACAGCCTGCGGTTGCAAACCGTGAAGCCATCCCAAAGCGCTTGAAGCGTCAGCTTGAGGTCCCCATAATTATTCTCTACCCGCACCCTGTTGCCCGGCGCAGAAAGCATGACAAGAAAGCCGGCGACCACGCCGCCCAGCGCGCCAACCGCCCAGCGCGGCGTCTTGAGCCCGAAGAATCTGCCATAAATCAAAAAAAGAACCAGCATCACGAGCAGAGCGGCGGCGGCATTTTCTTTGGCCCAGCCCGCAATCACGCCCGCGGGTATGCTCAGTGCAAGCCAGCCCCAGCTGCCGGAGCGGGAAACGCCCCGCTGCATATAGAGCCGCAATGGCAACAGCATCGCAAGGCGCAGGATGGAGCCCCACATATAATTGGCGCTCCCATCCAGCCACAGCATCGTCTGCCCATAGACCGGCATAAAAAACCAAACCAAAAGGTGCACCCCGGCATAAAGCACCGGATTATGCGCCCCTGTGCCCTTGCAGTGCCAGTATAACAGGCCGGTGAAGAGCAGATACCCAATCGTGTTGACAACGTTAAAAACAGACTTTCCCCACAGCAAAAACAGCTGCGTTAAAAAATGCAGCACAAGGCGCCCGTTCATCGTGTTGTAGTGGCTGCGCATGGAAATAAAAAGATCGCCCAGGCTTTCCACCCTCCGGCCCGGCTCGCCAAACACAAAGCAATATGTAAAATCATCCGCGATCATCGCCGTTTGCAAATTCAGCGCATAAAAAAAGGCCGCGCACACAGCGGCGATCGCGGCGAAAACAGCGGCGCGGAGCCAACGGTTTTCCGCATATGTTCGCCGGATACGGCCCAAAAGGCCGCCCCGCGGGCATGAGACGGCGCTCCCTGCCGGAACGGCTTGTACAAAAGGCGCTTTTTCTTTCACCTGCATCAACGATCACGCAGCCTTCCCTCTTTGATTCAAAAACTCCCCCTATTGTACGCAAGCGGCCGTGAAAAGTCAATTGCCCGATCCAAATTGCCTCAAAATTCCCTCGTAAACAGCGCGGTCTCCTGCATTAGGCTCTCCACCGTCTCAAAGCCGAGGCGGCGCAGCAGCTCCATCACATAGGGGTTGTCAACCGGGGTGCGCACCGCCGCTGTTTCACCATAGCGCTCCACATGCGCCGCCCCCTCCTCCACAGGGAGCAGCCGCTTCGGGCCGCCCACGCATCCGCCGGCGCAGCCCATTCCTTCCATAAAGTTTCCGTTGATCTGGCCCTGCGTTAACTCCTCCAGCAGCGCTTTGCAGGCCGGGACGCCATCCGCCTGACGGGCCTTTAACGGGATCTGCCGCCCCGGGCGCAACCGCTCCAGCGTGGCTCGCACCGCCTCGCTCACGCCGCCTGTGCGGGCATAAATACGCCCTGCCCGGGAGGAATGGTCGCGCAGATCCTCCTCCATCTGCTCCGGATCAATCCCGGCAAAGTCAAACGCATCCTGCACCTCCTGAAACGTCAGCACGAAATCAACCGCATCTGCAATATCCTTCTCCCGCGCCTCCGCCTTTTTTGCCACACACGGGCCGACAAACACTGTGACCGCGCCCGGCACAAGCGCTTTGACCGCGCGCCCGCAGGCGATCATCGGGGAAACAGAGGCCGGTATATGCGGCGTGAGACTCCCGTACACCCTGCGGATCATGGCAATCCAGACCGGGCAGCAGCAGCTCGTCAGCAGAAAATCCTTTTCCGAACGCACCAGCCTGTCAAACGCAAGCGCTTCCTTGAGCGTGAGAATATCGGCAAACAGCGCCACCTCCACCATACCTGCAAAGCCCAGCGCTTTAAATGCCGCGCGCAGCCTGCCCGGCGTAACCCGATCGCTGAATTGGCTGACGAAAGCAGGGGCGATCAGCGCATACACCGGCGCTGATTGCCCAGAAACCGCCTCCAGCACGGGCAAAAGCTCCTTGCTCTGCGTCAGCTTTTTCGCCTTGCAGGCATCTACGCACAGGCTACAGCCCGCGCAGGCCTCCCGGTCAATTTCGACGCTTCCATTTTTCGCCCGGCGAATCGCATGGAACGGGCAGATATTCAGGCAGGGGGACCCTTCTCCATCCTCTGTGCAGTCGCAGGACGAGAGCCGCCAGACAGGGGCATAACGCTTCGGGTGCAGCAGGCAATCGAGCTGGCGCGGATCATAATCCAGCTTTTCCACCTCCTGGAGCGCCGCCCGATGGCCGCCTTGCAAAGCAGCGCGCGTCAGGGCTTCATAGAGGGCATAAAACGTTTCCATGGCACAGGCCTCCGTGTGTTCAGCAGACTTTTGCCATCAGTATGCCCCGCTGCGCGCAAATGTTGCATCGGCCAGCCTTACAGCACAGCCGGCAGGCCACACATTAACCCGCACACCACGGCGAGCACCGTGTCATCCACCGGGTAATCCGGCGCGCCCCGCCCGGCGCGCTTCTCACGAAAAAGCGTAAGGAAGCTCCTGCACAACAAAAACAGAAATGCCAAACCAGCCAGAATCAGCAGATAAACCGCCTGTAAAAGCACGGCGCCGATGCCGGAGCCCCAGGAAGGGAGCTGCGCCATAGCAGCCCCAAACAGAAAGATGATACTTGTGCCCTGCACCCAGCGTGCGCTCACACGCAGGCTATGAAACATATGCCTTTCTCCTTTCACGCATCGCTACTCCGCCAGGGAGCACCAGAAACAGACGCCGCCCGCCCTGTTATACACGCCATACCGCGCGTTGTGCCGCTCCAGCACAGCTTTGGCGATGGCAAGCCCCATGCCGCTGCCGCCGTTTTCCCGCGTGCGGGCCTCATCCGCCCGGTAGAAAGCATCCCAGACATAGGGCAGATCCTTTGCGGCGATCGGCTCCCGGTCATTCAAC
>USBP01000225.1 GCA_900552985.1 uncultured Oscillospiraceae bacterium | reverse complement strand
GGGCTTTTTATTCTTCGGCAGATGCATTTTTTTACTTTCTGGCGGGACGGGCTCGCCCTGGGCCCCAACTAATCAAACGAATGGAGGGATTGGGGATGCATGGCTCTCGCCACAGCACAAAAGCGGCCGTTTGGTTAATTCTCTCGTGGGGGCTGGTTGCGGCCTGCATGGCGGCCATTTTTTGCTTTTCCCAGCAATCCGGCGTGGAGAGCCAATCGCTCAGCGATGGGCTGCTGTCTAAAATCTTTGATATGATCGGCCTGCTGATCCCATCCGCCGTGATCCGTAAGCTGGCGCATGCGGCAGAGTTTGCACTGCTGGCTGTGCTCCTGTTCCATGCGCTTTACCGCACCTGTGGCCGGGGCCGGCCCTGGCTTGCCTGGTCGCTGTCAACCCTGTACGCTGTGACGGATGAGGTGCATCAGATCTTCATTCCCGGCAGGGCGTGCCGCTTTTTCGACGTCTGTGTGGATGCAGCAGGCGCTTTGGCAGGCGTGCTTTTCTGCCTGTTGCTGCTCTTCCTGCTGCGCAGGCTGTCCGCTCAAAAATCTCCGTAAAATTCGAAGAATTCCTCCAGTGAAACTTAAATTTATTCAAAAACATAGCATTTATAACAGCAAAACAGCGCTTTTCTCCTGATTTTGGCAGAGAGGGGCGCTGTTTTAATGAATCCAGTATTTGTTTAGTGCAACGTCTATTCGCCCGCTTCCGGCGTGCGAAGATTCACGCTGGGTGCAATCTCCCTGCGGGCATGGTTGTAGAGCTTGCGGTTCTCCAGCGCCCACTGACGCGGAGAAAAACCGTCCGGCTGCGTCGTCTGGAGCGCCTGCGCCATTTCATAGATGCGCGCATCCATCAGATCCAACTCCGAGAGGAGCTCCGCCTCCAGAAACATCGGGCGCACTGCCGCTCCAAATTCAGGATCTCCATGGTGGGAAAGAAGCATATGCTCCACCAGCATAGCTGTTTCCTGCGAGACGCCGAGCCTGCGCGCCGCACGGTCAACCGCCATCGCTCCCTCCGCCAGATGGCCGATCAGCATCCCGCGCGCCGTATAACCGCTTGCAATCCCGGTGCTGCCAACGGTAAATTCACCAATTTTCGCAATATCATGAAGAATTGCACCGGAGAGCAACAGCTCCTGGTCAATGAAAGGATAAACTCTGCACACGCCCTGTGCGAGCCGAACGATGGAAAGCGTATGGCATAGCAGGCCGCCGCGGATCGCGTGGTGCAGCTTAAACGCTGCCGGCCAATAGAGAAGCTGCTCCTTATATTCCTCCAGCAATGCCGTCACAAGCATTTTCAGCTCCCCGTTTTCAAAGCCGGAGACAATGGAACGGATTTCAGAGAGCATCCACTCCCCTTCATAGGCAGCGCTGGGGACATAGTCGCTAACGTTGATTTTGTCTGCGGGGACAGCCGGCCGAATCCGGTCAATGCGCAGCTGATCCGCACCGTTGTAAACGTCGATACGGCCGCGCACCTTCACCAGATCATTTGCGGCGAAGGTTCCCTGCGTATCCTCCTTATAATCCCAGAGCTTTGCGGAAATCTCGCCCGACCGGTCGGTCAGCACCAGGTCAAGATAGGGCACGCCGCGCGCCGTCTGCTTTTTTTCACAGGTTTTAATCAGGCAAAAGCCCTCGGAAACGCCGGTTTTTTCATTCGTCGTAAAATTCATGCTGGTCATCCTTTACACGGGTATAAAACAGGAGAGGCCCACTCATGCAGGCTGCTCCCCCGGAGCCAAACTCCATCAGGAAAATGCCGCTTTCCGCATCCAAACGGCGGTTCACCTCGCCGGGCAGCTCGCGCAAAAAAATCTCTGCCGTGGCGCTGACGCGCAGCTGATTGACATGCCCGCCGTAAACGTTGCCCTGTGCATCCGCCAGCGTCCCGTGCAGGTGCAGATAAGCCTCCGCGCCGCGCTGCGTCACATTGCCCGTCAGCGTGCAGATTTCCATTTCCCGATCCAGCACACGGGGCAAAAAGCGTTTTTCCGCCAGATGATAGACGCCAATCTCTGCATGATCCACGGCTCCCAGTGCGGAAATCTCTGCCAGTCGAATCCCCTGCATGACGCAGGCCTCGCGGATGCAGGCGAGCACCTCCTCCCCGCGCACGAGGCACAGGATCGTTGTATCTCCCATTTTTCGCAAATCCATTGGGCCGCCTCCTGTTCCTTTTTCTGCCTTCATTATAGGTGCTTTCTGCCGCAGGGTCAAGCGCTCCGGTCAGCCTGCCGCCGGCTGGGCCGGTTTTTTCATCGTCAGGGAAATCCGCTTCTTTTCCACATCAACGCTGAGCACCCAAACGGTGACAATATCGCCCACCTTGAGCGCCTCAGAGGGGTGCCCAAGCCTGCGGTCGGCAATCTGGGAGATATGCACCAGGCCATCCTGGTGCACGCCGATATCGACAAACGCGCCAAAATCAATCACGTTGCGCACCGTGCCCTGCAGCTCCATGCCTGGCTTTAAATCCTTCATGTCCATAATATCTGTGCGCAGCAGCGGGGGCGGGAGCTCGTCGCGTGGGTCGCGCCCCGGGCGGAGCAGCTCCTTGACGATATCGCGCAGCGTTGGTACGCCAAGCTCCAGCCGTCTTGCGGCCTCCTCCTCCCCAAGCTGCGCGACACGCTGCTCAAGCGCCCCAATGCGGCCGGCGGCCACATCCTCCAGCGAGTAGCCGCACAGCGTTAAAAGCGCCTTTGCAGCCTCATAGCTCTCCGGATGGACGCCCGTGCGATCCAGCACGTTTTTGCTCTCCGGCACACGTAAAAATCCTGCGCACTGCTCGAATGCCTTTGCGCCGAGCTTGGGAACCTTTTTGATTGCGGCGCGGGAGGGATAGGCGCCATTCTCCTCCCGGTAGGCAACGATATTTTTGGCGACTGTGCTGTTCACGCCGGAAACACGCGCCAGCAGGGAGGACGATGCGGTATTCAGATCAACGCCCACTGCGTTCACGCAATCCTCCACCACGCCGCCAAGGGCGTTATCCAGCTCCTTTTTCGGCATATCATGCTGATACTGCCCCACACCGATGGCCTTTGGATCGATCTTGACCAGCTCTGCCAACGGATCCTGCAGCCTGCGCGCAATCGAGACCGCGCTGCGCAGGGAGACGTCGAACTGCGGGAATTCCTCCGCCGCCAGTTTGGAGGCGGAGTAAACAGAAGCGCCCGCCTCGCTGACCACCATATAGGAGACCTTGCGGTCAATGGTCTTCAGCAGCTCCGCCGTAAAAATCTCCGTCTCCTTGGAAGCGGTGCCGTTGCCGATGGCGATAATCTCCACGCCATGTTTTTCAATCAGCCGGCGCAGCGTCGCCTTCGCCTGCTGCCTTTGAGCCTCGCTGTGGGTGATATAGATTACGCCTGTATCCAACACACGCCCCGTTGCGTCCACAACGGCGACCTTACAGCCCGTCCGATAACCGGGGTCAAGCCCCAGAGCCACCTTCCCCTTGACGGGCGGCTGAAGCAGAAGCTGCCGCAGATTCATGGCAAAAACCCTGATCGCAGCGGTATCCGCCCGCTCGGTGAGCATGGAGCGGATTTCCCTCTCAATGGAGGGCTCGATCAGCCGATCGTAGGCGTCCTCCCCAGCC
>USBP01000224.1 GCA_900552985.1 uncultured Oscillospiraceae bacterium | reverse complement strand
CAGCCGAACCACGGTGGAGGCCGCCTATGCGCAGCTGGCGGCAGAAGGGTATGTTTCCGCCCGGCCGCAGAGCGGCTTCTATGCGGCCAGCCTTGACTACGACCCGGAGGAAGCCGGTCTCCGGCCCGCTCTACAAAGCGCGCCGGAGAAACCTGCGATTCGCTTCGACTTTGCCTCCGCCTCTGTGGATGCGGAAAGCTTTGATTTTGCCCTGTGGCGTCGCTATATCAAGAGTGCGCTGCGCGCAGATCAGCCTACGGCGAGCCACAGGGCGAGCCGGATCTGCGCGCTGCAATATGCGGCTATGTGGCGCAAAGCCGTAACGTCGTCTGCTCACCGGAGCAGATTGTGATTGGTGCCGGCGTGCAAAGCCTGCTGCATATTTTATGCGCCCTGCTGGGCGGCTGCCCGGTGGCCGGCTTTTGGAACAACTCCTTTGCACAGGGCCAGGCCGTGCTGGAGGATCACGGCTTCTCCATCCGTCATTACAGGCAGGAGACCGATGATTTTACTGCCCTGGAGCGGGATGGCGTCCGGCTGCTGTATCTCTCCCCTTCCCATATGGATGCGATGGGGAGCGTGATGCCCGTCGCGCAGAGGCTCAAGCTGCTCGAGGCGGCCCGGCGTGCCGGATGCCTGGTGGTAGAGGATGATTATGACAGTGAATTTCGCTATTTCACGCATCCCGTCCCCTCCCTGCAAGGGCTGGACGGCGGGCGAAGCGTGCTCTATATGGGCACGTTTTCCAAGCTGCTGCTGCCCTCGCTGCGGCTGAGCTTTATGGCGCTGCCCTCCTCCCTGATGGAGGCCTATAAGCAGCGGGGCGGCCTTTATAACCAGACCGCCTCCAAGGCGGAGCAGATCGCCCTGTGCCAGTTTATCCGCGATGGCCATCTGGCCGCCCAGATCCGCAAGGCACGCAAGCTGTATATGGGTAAAAGCCGCGCGCTGTGTGAAGCGGCCGGGCTGGCGTTCGGGCCGCAGGCACGGGCGGAGGTCTGCGCCTCCGGGCTGATGGTGCGCCTGACTTTGCCCGGCGGAGAACCGGCCCCCGCTTTGCAGCAAAGAGCACAGCAGGCCGGCATTGCCGTGCGCGTGGAGAGCGCTGCGGGAAACGGCAATGCCAGCCTGCTGCTGGCCAGCACAGGCGTGCCGGCGGATTCCTTCCGTGAGGCGATGCGCGCGCTGCAAGCGGCGATATGCGGCACGCCTAACTGACACGCTTCAGACATAAAAGTTTTTTCCGACTCCTGGGGCAGAAAAAAGCGGAAAGAAAATACGATGCAGAGTGCAGATTCTATTTCCGGAGTTGCTCCCCCGTGCGCACATCCAGAATATGTGTAAAAACGGCTGTGTGCGTGCTGGAGATGTATTTATCCACGTGCATGCTTCCAAAATACCATTTTTGAAACGTAGCGGATTTGCCAAGCTCTTCAAAATAGGCATTCAGAGCCGTGACGCGCACGGGCGCTTTTTCCTTCAGGTTCAAAAAGCCCTTGATCGTCGCCGGAGGCTCATGCGTGAGGATGATATCCACCTTGCAGTCCACCTGCTCCAGATTGTTCGCTCCCTCCAGAAGCTCCGCCTGCGTGGGGATTTCGTCACGCGACCACGCGTCGTTATCAAACCGGATGTCGATATCCGGGCTTTCACCCCCGCCCATGGCAAAAATCTTTAGGCCCTCGATCTCATAGATCTGCCCCCGCATCAGATGATATAAGTTTTTATAGATCTGCTGCACCTTACCGCCGTTCCATTCAGTGACGTCGTAGCCTTTGAGCAGTTCAAAATTCTCATGCGTTCCATCCACGAAGCAAACATTATATTTTTTGTTGCCGATCTGCCGGAGCAGCTTCTGCTCCGCCTTGCCGCCCTTCCATAAAAAGCCGAAGTCTCCGCAGATGAGCAATGTATCCCCTTTTTTGAGCTTCTTCAGGCGCGGGTCGCTGAAGCGGCTGATATCGCCATGCATATCGCCGGTTACATAAACCATGGAACATCCCTCCATAATGATTGCCGCCTTGCGGAAATTACTGGAAAACGGTTTGCATTTCTCCGCAATGCTGTTATACTATAAAAATAACCGCCTAACGAGTGACCGACTCATGAAAAGCGATTACTGCCGGGCTGTGTTTTACCATGCAGGTAAGCTCCGCGCGATACCCTTCCCCGATGAAGGGAGCGCCGCGCAACCCGTTGGCCTTTTCTTTTATCATACATCATTTAGAGGGAGACTGTCCATGAAAAAAGCAATAATTTTTTTCTGTTGTATTCTGGTAATTGTCGCAGGTGTTGTTTCCCCGGCGTCTGCCTCCTATAACGATGAGATTCAATTGGATGCCGAAATCGCAATGCTGGTAAGCCTGGATAACGGCACCGTGATCTTTGATAAAAATGCAGAGCAGCGCACAGCGCCCGCCTCGCTGACCAAAATTACGACTGCGATTGTGGCAATCGAGAACTGCGAAGATCTGGAGAACACGATTGTCACTGCCTCCTATGATGCAATCCACGCGCTGGACGGCACAGGCAGTTCCATGGTGGGCATCAAGCCGGGGGAGCAGATCAGCATGCTCAACCTGCTCTATTGCATGATGGTGCACAGCGCCAATGAATCCGCCAATATCATAGCGGAATATATCGGAGGCGGAAGCATTCCGAGATTCGTCGAGCTGATGAACACCTTCGTGCAGAAGCTCGGCTGTGAAAACACGCATTTTGTCAACGCCCATGGGCTGGATGAGGACGGCCAATACACAACGGCGGCGGATCTGTATAAAATCGTGGAATATGCGCTGCGGCTGCCGGTATTTGAAAAAATTACGAACACAGCGAGATTCACACTCCCCAAAAGCAACCTTCGCGAAGCACAGACGCTCCTGACGACGAACGAGCTGATTGATTCCTCCAGCTCTTATTACTATGAGGGGGCCAAGGGGATCAAGACCGGCACCACCACAAACGCCGGGCGCTGTGTGGTATCCGTTGCCTCCCGCGACGGATACCGCTATCTCGGCATCGTGATGCGCGCGCCTTACAAGGATGCCGCTGGAAACATCATGGAAGACAAAGCGGGCTCCGCCTTTGCCGACTGCCGGAAAATGTTTGACTGGGCGTTTGACAACCTCCGCCTGGAAACGGTCGCCGACCCCGCGCAGGTGGTATCCGAGGTGGCCATCAATCTCTCCTTTCAGACGGATTACGTCCGTCTGCTGCCCAAGGGAGAGGTGCGGGCATTGGTTCCGCAAGGGCTGGACGCCTCCGGTGTGATGATCGAGCCGGATGAAAACATGCCGGAATCCGTTGACGCACCGGTTAAAAAGGGAGAGGTCATCGGTACGGCAAATATCCTCTACGCCGGGCAGGTGATCGGCACAGTGGAGCTGGTAGCAGAGGAAGATGCTCGCCGCAGCCTGATTCTTTATGCCGGTAATCTGCTCAAAGAAGGGCTTCAATCCACTGCCGGAAAGCTCGTCATTGCTGCGGTAGTGCTGGTGGTGCTCTTTTATGTAGTGGTTAACGTCTTATATCACTATAAAAAGAAGAAAAAGCGCATTCGGGTCGTGCACGGCTACCGGGATATGGATCGGAAGAAATAATAGCTCGGCTTGCCCT
>USBP01000223.1 GCA_900552985.1 uncultured Oscillospiraceae bacterium | reverse complement strand
CTGAGCCTGCTGTTCTGCCTGATGGCGTCGGTGGCGGATTTTATACAGATCTGCATGTGCCGCGGGCAGGTCACTGTGCAGGATAGCTTCTTTGAGGGCGCGGGGGATGACTGCCTGAATGCCCACGGCATCCATTTTAAGATCGCGGAGCGGTCGGGTGATTCGATCACGGTCCGGTTCATGCACCGGCAGTCCCATGGCTTTAATCCGCTGCGCCCAGGCGACCGGATCACCTTTGTCAGCCCGGAGACGCTGCTTTGCCGGGGAGAAGCTGTCATCCGGGAGAGCGAGCTGCTGGATGAATATACCATCCGCCTAACACTGGAGGGCAAGCTTGCGTGTGCTGCCGGCGATGTGATTGAGGATATCGATGCGAGCCCAAGCCTCACCTTTGCACGCAACACAATCGACCGCATTATCACGCGCGGGCTGCTCCTGACAGTGCGTGGAAAGGTGCGAATTCGGGAGAATGTTTTTAAGCACACGACGATGAATAACATCCTCATCAGCGACGATGCGAAGAGCTGGTATGAGAGCGGGTGCGTCCGGGATGTTGTGATTGAGGGGAACGCCTTCCAGTATTGCCCGGAGCATACTGTGTGCATCAAGCCGGAAAACCGGCGTCACGCTGGCCCCGTCCACACCGGGATTGTCATCCGGAACAACCGGGTGCGCACGCCCTCCTATTTTGTCAAATCGTCGGGCGGCGTTGTGATAGAAGGCAACCGCCACGAGCGTAAACCGAAGCTTTGTGTGACCGACAGTCAGGTTCAATTTTGAAAGGAGCGTTAAACATGGCAAAAAAAATGAGCAGGAAGGCCAAGAAGGCTATCATAGCCGTTGTGGCGGTGGTTGCCGCGCTTGCGGTGATCATTTGCGGGTTCAATCTTTATTTTGCTTATCTTGGCAGGCAGGAGCAGCACGGTACCGCTACCGGAGACCCGGCGTGGAACGCGGATCAGACGTTCGATCTTTCCCAGCTTCCATCCTTTGATATGGGTGACGGCGATTATAAGGTGCTCGTTATCACCGATATTCACCTGAAAAACCATGGCTCATTTGCGGCGGAGCTTGGGGTGAATTACGTGCTCGACTGGGCGGGCAAGCTTGCCCTTGACAGCTTGGTGGAGGATGTGGCCCCTGACATGATCCTTGTGCTCGGGGATACGACGCTCTGCGACCGCAATGATATCGAATACGAGCGCTTCGTCAAGCAGATGGACAGCTACCAGACCCCGTGGGCATGCGTGTTCGGCAACCATGATGACGAGGGCCGCGCGGATAAGGCGAAGCTGGTTGATATTCTGAATACGAGCGAATATGGGCTGTTCCAGTACGGGCCGGAGAACCTGCATGGCGCGGGGAACTACGTCCTCCGCCTGACCCGCGACGGCAAAACGGAGCAGCTGCTCTTTATGATGGATAGCGGCAGCAGCCATGAATTTGAAGCGAAAACGGATGGCATCAACGCGCAGCAGGTGGCGTGGTACAAGTGGAATATGGAAGGCGTAAAGGCGGCTGAGGGCAGCTACCCACAGAATATGGCGTTTTTCCATATCCCGCTGCCGGTCTATTCGGAGCTGGATACGTTTGAGCAGGGTGAGCGCGCCGAGGATTCCTGCCCGAGCAACACGGATGGCGGCCTGTTTGATGCAATGAAGCAGTATAACGGCACGCACATGTTTGCTGCGCACGACCATAATAACAATTTCATTGCGGATGTGGATGGCGTTAAGGTTTGCTATGCCATGAAGAGCTCCTATAACTGCTATTTTAAATTTGGCATGACGGGCGGCACGCTGCTGACGATCAGCCCGGAGAATCAGGTTAAGGAAGAATTGATTTATTTTTAAAGGCGGGGAGTATCGATGAAAGCAGCGCGAGTCACTGAAAAAAAGCTGACAATCCCAACCTATGGCGTCGGCAACGCAGAAAAAAACCCCATGTTTTTTGAAAAACGGGTGTATCAGGGCAGCTCCGGTAAGGTGTACCCAAACCCGGTGATTGAAAAAATTGAGGATGAAAAAAAGGATCAGGTCTACAACGCCGTGATTTTGGAGAATGATTATATTGAGGTCATTGTGCTCCCGGAGCTCGGCGGGCGCGTCTACGCGGCGCGCGACAAGAGTAACGGCTATGACTTTGTCTACCGCAACGATTTCATCAAGCCGGCGCTCGTCGGCCTGCTTGGCCCGTGGATCAGCGGCGGGATCGAATTTAATTGGCCGCAGCATCACCGCCCCTCCACCTACATGCCGGTGCATCACCAGGTGCGCTGCTATCCTGACGGGAGCGTCTCTGTCACCGTCGGCGAGACGGAGCACATGTTTGGCCTCAAGGTGCTCACCGAGATCCGTCTTTATCCGGACGCTGTATACATGGAGCTCCATACCCGCGTGTTGAATTATGGGGCGTTGCCGCAAACCTTCCTCTGGTGGGCCAACCCCGCCTATGCCGTCAATGACGATACCGCCACCATCATGCCGCCGGATGTGACGGCGGTGATGGATCATGGCAAGCGGGCCGTGAGCGAGTTCCCCATCGCACGGGGGACGTATTATAAGATGGATTATTCTGCCGGCGTAGATATCTCACGGTATAAAAATATCCCGGTGCCCACCTCCTTTATGGCGTATAAATCCAATTTCGATTTTATCGGCGGCTATGATTACGGCCGGCTGCACGTGGCGGATCACCACATTTCGCCCGGCAAAAAGCAGTGGACGTGGGGCTGCGGCGATTTTGGAAAGGCGTGGGATCGCAACCTCACCGATGAGGACGGCCCCTATGTGGAGCTGATGACCGGCTGCTTTACGGATAATCAGCCGGATTTCACTTTTATCCAGCCGCATGAGGAAAAGCAGTTTACGCAGTATTTCATGCCGTATCGGGAGGTTGGCCGCATCAGCAACGCCAACCGGGATTTTTGCTTCGGCACGGAAAACGGCGTATTCTGCCTGTATGCGGCGCGCGCCCACAGCGGCGTCCATATCTCTGTCACATCTGCCGGGCAGGCCCATGAGGCCACGGTCGATTTGGCTCCCGGCGAGGTCTACCGGCTGGAGAATATAGCGGGCGATGCAGAGATCTGCGTTGCCTACGGTGCGCAGCAGCTTCGGTTTTCGCCCGCGATGGTGGAGCGCTTTGAAATCCCGGAGCCTGCTACGGCCTGCCCGCCTCCGGCGGAGTGCAAAACAACGGAGGAATTGTATCTCTTCGGCCTGCATATTGAGCAGTATCGCCACGCCACGCGTCTGCCGGAGGATTACTATCTGGAGGGGCTCAGGCGGGATCCCACCGATCTCCGGCTCAATACCGCCTATGGTCTGCTGCTTCTGCGCCAGGGCCGCTTTGAGAAGAGCAAGCCATATTTTCAGCGTGCCATTGAAAAGGCGACGGTTAAGAACCCCAATCCCCCCACAACAGAGCCTTTTTTCTATCTCGCTGTGGCGGAGCTGCTCACCGGCAATTCTGGCCGCGCGTATGACCTGTTCTACAAATGCCTGTGGAGCAATGAGCACAAGAGCGCCGCTTATTACTATCTGGCTGCAATCGAATATACACGCGGCCGCTTTGAGGAGGCGCGCGCCTTTGCGGCGGAGAGCTTAGACTTTCGCGC
>USBP01000222.1 GCA_900552985.1 uncultured Oscillospiraceae bacterium | reverse complement strand
AAGCTGTCCGTCATGACCGGCACCGCCATGACGGAGCAGGAGGAGTTCGGCACCATCTACGAGCTGGACATTGTGGAGATCCCCACCAACCGGCCCAACCAGCGCCACGACCACCACGACGTGGTGTACAAGACCGAGGCAGGCAAGTACCGGGCGGTCATCCAGCAGATCAAGGACTGCCACGCCAAGGGCCAGCCCGTGCTGGTGGGTACCGTGTCCATTGAGAAGAACGAGCTGCTCAGCGGCCTGCTGGCCCGGGAGGGCATCCAGCACAACCTGCTGAACGCCAAGAACCATGAGAAGGAAGCGGAAATCGTGGCCCAGGCGGGCAAGTTCGGCGCCGTCACCGTGGCCACCAACATGGCCGGCCGCGGCACCGATATCATGCTGGGCGGCAACGCCGAGTACCTGGCCCGGGCAGACCTGGTGAAGGCCGGCTACTCCGATGAGGTCATTGCCGACGCCACCGGCTACGCCGAAACAGACAACGAGGAGATTCTGGCCGCCCGGAAGCTGTTTGCCGAGAAGATGGCCCAGCACAAGGCGGTGATCGCGGAGGAGGCGGAGAAGGTCCGCGCCGCCGGCGGCCTCTTCATCATCGGCACCGAGCGCCATGAATCCCGCCGGATCGACAACCAGCTGCGCGGCCGCTCCGGCCGTCAGGGCGATCCCGGCGAGAGCAGATTCTACCTGTCGCTGCAGGATGATCTGTTCCGCCTGTTCGGCGGCGACCGGATGGCGAACCTGGCCGATACGTTTGCTGCGCGCGGCCTGCAGGACGACCCGATTGAGCTAAAGCTCGTCTCCAATTCGATTGAGAGCGCGCAGCGCAAGGTGGAATCCCGCAATTTTGCCATCCGTAAAAACGTGCTGAAGTTTGACGATGTAATCAACCGTCAGCGCGAACTGATCTATAAGCAGCGCGACATGGTGCTCGACGGCGAGGATCTCAAGCCCACTATTTTGAAGATGATCGACGAGACGATCACGCAGGCGGTCGATCTCTACTGCCCGGAGAGCCATGAGAAGGCGGATTGGAATACCAAAGCGCTGTATGAGAATTATAAATGGTTGGTAAAACCAGAGGATATCGAGGGCGATATTGATCGCGGCGCGTTGCAGGATACGCTCATCGACCGGGCGCATGCGCTTTACAACGAGCGCGAGGAAAAATTCACCCCTGCCATCATGCGGCAGCTGGAGCGCAAGGTGCTGCTGGATAATGTGGACGCGCGCTGGATGGAGCATATCGATGCGCTCGACGAGCTCAAAAAGGGCATCGGCCTGCGCGCTTATGGCCAGCAGGACCCGGTTGTGGCCTTCCGCATGGAGAGCTTTGATATGTTCGACGAGATGACCGCTTCCATCCGTGAGGGCACGGTGCGTATCATGCTGACGGTGCCCGTGCGCAGCGAGGAGGATGTCCATCGCGAGCAGCAGGCGAAGATCACCTCCACCAGCGGCGCATCCGATGGCTCTGATAAGGCGCGCCCTGTGCGCAGGGAGAAAAAGCCCGGGCCGAATGATCCCTGTTATTGCGGCAGCGGCAAGAAATATAAAAAATGCCACATGCAGGCCGACCAGGCGGAGGCTGCAAAGTCGGCTGCGGCGAACCGGCAAAAATAAATGGTTTGACAGCTGCCGTAAACTCTGCTATCATAAAGACTATAAAAATATATATGGACAGGGGAGCTTGTGAGCAGGCTGAGAGGAAGTCATCAACTTCGACCCTTACACCTGATTTGGATAATGCCAACGTAGGGAGCGAAAGCGCGATTGTTTTCGATCAGCGGGAAATGCCAAACGGTGTTTCCCGCTTTTGCTTTTCTGTCCGAAGCATCGGTGACGATGGGAGGAAGAGATAAATGGACTATACCACGCAAATGGACGCGGCGCGCAAGGGTATCCTGACGCCGCAGCTCTGCGCAGTAGCGGCAGAGGAAAAAATGGATGCGGAAGCGCTGCGGGAGTTGGTCGCAAAGGGGCAGGCGGTGATCCCGGCAAACAAAAACCATACCTGCCTGAAGCCCTGCGGGATCGGCCGCGCGCTGCGCACGAAGATCAATGTGAATCTCGGCGTTTCGCGGGATTGCCTCAACCTGGAGGAGGAATTCAAAAAGGTGGAGGCAGCAATTGCAATGGGGGCGGAGGCCATCATGGATTTGAGCTCCTTCGGCGATACGAAAGCTTTCCGCAGGAAGCTGATTCAGGAATGCAAAGCGGTGCTGGGCACCGTACCGATCTATGACGCGGTGGTGTATTACAACAAGCCCCTGAAAACGATCACCTCAGATGAGTGGATCGACGTCGTGCGCATGCATGCGCGCGAGGGGGTGGATTTTATGACCATCCATTGCGGGATCAATCGGGAAACCGCCCGCAAATTTAAAGAAAATAAGCGTCACACCAATATTGTTTCGCGCGGCGGTTCCATCATCTTTGCATGGATGGAGCTCACCGGGGAGGAAAACCCCTTTTATGCGCGCTTCGATGAAATCCTGGAGCTTTGCCGGGAATATGACGTGACCCTGAGCCTTGGCGATGCCTGCCGCCCGGGCAGCATTGCAGATGCGGGCGATATCCCGCAGATCGAGGAGCTGGTCACGCTGGGCGAGCTGACACGGCGGGCGTGGGCGCGCGATGTGCAGGTGATGATTGAGGGCCCGGGCCATATGCCGCTGAATCAGATCCGGGCAAACATGGAGATCGAGCAGACGATCTGCAGGGGCGCGCCCTTCTACGTGCTCGGCCCGCTGGTTACGGATGTTGCCCCCGGCTATGATCATATCACCAGCGCGATTGGGGGCGCGGTTGCTGCTGCCTGCGGCGCCTCCTTCCTGTGCTATGTAACGCCTGCCGAGCATCTGCGGCTGCCGACGGTAGAGGATGTGAAGGAGGGGATTATCGCCTCGAAGATTGCCGCGCACGCGGCGGATATCGCCAAGGGAATTCCCGGAGCGGACGATTGGGATTACCAGATGAGCCAGGCGCGCCGGGAGCTGGACTGGGAGCGGCAATTCGAGCTTGCCATAGACCCGGAAAAGGCGCGCGCCTACCGCGCGCAAAGCACGCCGGAGCGGGAAGATACCTGCACCATGTGCGGAAAAATGTGCGCGGTGCGCAATATCAATAAGATTCTGCGCGGCGAAGACGTCGATATCATGGATTGAAAGGAGAGCCAGATATGCTTGGAGATAAACTGGATCATGTGCGCAAAACCGCCCCGTTGATTCACAATATTACAAACTATGTCACAGCTAACGATTGCGCAAATATTCTGCTCGCCTGCGGGGCTTCCCCCACCATGGCGGACGATGCGGCGGAGGTGGAGGAGATCACCGCTCTCAGCGGCGCGCTGAATATCAATATCGGCACGCTCAACGCCATGGTGACAGGGATGTTCCTTGCCGGCAAAAAAGCGAACGCGCTTGGGCGGCCGGTCGTGCTGGATCCTGTCGGCGCGGGGGCTTCTCGTCTGCGGACGGATACGGCGCGCAGGCTGATCGATGAAATCCATTTTACCGCGATTCGAGGCAATATTTCGGAGATCAAGACGCTTGCCTCCGGCTCCGGCACCACAAAGGGCGTGGATGCAGACGCGGCGGATGCCGTCACGGAGGAC
>USBP01000221.1 GCA_900552985.1 uncultured Oscillospiraceae bacterium | reverse complement strand
TTTTCATGGCAGGCCTATTACCACTCCCGTATCACATCAGGATGGGCAAACAGGCGATCCAGCGTTTTCATAAACGGCGCCAGCGCTTCAAAGTCAACCGCGCGGTGGTCAAACGCAAGGCACATCGGCAAAACCTGGCGGATGCCGATTTGCTTGACGCCATTTGCATCCATATAAACGCCCGGCTTCTCCTGCACCGCGCCAACCGCCACCGCGAAAACCTGCGGCGGGATGATCTCCAGCAGCGCCATAGCGCCATGCTGCCCTCTGTAAACGCTTCCGATATTGGAAACCGTCACGCTCCCCTGCTCGAGATCCGCCTTGGTCAACCGCTCGCTCGCCGGGATTTGATAATAGGCCTTTTTTGCCTTGCCGGAAAGCGTTTTCACCCGATGCTTTCCCACCTTGGAGCCAAATAGCCGGCGCAGCACGCGGATGAAATGCAGATGCTTCAAATGCGTCAGGGTTTCTGCAAAGGCGACTTCATACATCGCCTCATTGAAATCCGTGCGCTCCATCCGGCGGCCCATCTCCTCAACATATGCGGCAAGCTCATCCAGGGATTTTGAGCCGACATCCCGCAGGTTCACCGTCATCATCTCTCCATTGGGTAAGCACCAGGGCACGGAAATATCAATGCGCTCCAGCTGTGTCACACGGCCGCGGACGGTTTTATCACGGAAATCAATATGCGCATTCAGCGCGGGCGCCGCCTTCAGGCCCTGCGCAATCGCTTTGAGCATAACGGTGTTGACGGTAATTTTACGCGGCCGGTTCCCTTCCCGGTTCAGGCGGCGGTACGCCTCCATGAATTCCGTCACATCCGGCTCATACAGATAGGTGACGTGCGGAACGCTCTTCCAGGATTCCGACGTCATGTGGGAGACGATCTTCCGCTGCATGCCAAAGTGGGTCACCACATTCCCGTTTTTGCGATCTATCTGATTCTCCCCCGCTGCCAGCGTGCTCACAGGGAGCTTTAACACCATTGTATCCTGCATCCTCAAACACTCCTTTTGCGTATAAAAATCAAATTTTGTGCGCCGCACAAGCATCCATGTGCAGGCAATTGTTGAAAAGCAGTTTCCGGATTTGCCTTTGTTTCTATGATTCGACTGTATGAAAAAAATTTTGGGGGTATCACAAAAAATTTTTTATGCCTTTGGGCCGGCGGGGCATGCTCCGGCAAGGCGCGAAAGCGGCAAAGGAGGCCAACCGCCTGAAAAATTACAAATTCATTACGAATGCGTTACGTTTTGAAAAGATGGTTGACGGCCCACAGCGTTTGTGCTATTCTCTCAAGTGTAATACGTGTGATATCACAGTTGATTCAAAAACCATTCCGAGGAGGGTTTCGCTTGATTGACGTTGTCAACGTAACAAAACGCTTTGGCAAATTCACCGCACTGAGCGGGCTTAGCTTTTCCGTAAGCCGTTCTTCCATCTATGGCCTAGTGGGCTATAACGGCGCAGGTAAAACGACGCTGCTCAAAACGATCGCCGGCGTTTATAAGCCGGAGGAGGGCGAGGTTCGCATTGACGGCGAGCCGATTTTTGAAAACGCAAAAATGAAGCAGCGGCTTTTCTATGTGCCGGATGACCTCTATTTTCAACCGTATGCAAGCATGGAGAAAATGGCCTGCTTTTATCAGGGCTATTATCCGAAATTCAGCGACAAAACCTTTCAAAGCCTGGCAAAGGTTTTTAAGCTGGATGTGACAAAGCGCATCAACGGCTTTTCAAAGGGCATGCAGCGGCAGGCAGAGATGGTGCTGGGGATGTCGGCGCATCCGGATGTGCTGCTGCTCGACGAATCCTTTGACGGCCTTGACCCCGCCAAGCGGAGCCTGACAAAGCAGCTGCTGGCGGAATACATGGCGGAGAAGGAGGTTGCCATCGTCGTCTCCTCCCACAACCTGCACGAGGTAGAGGATCTTTGCGACCATGTGGGCCTGATTAACGGGCAGAAGCTCGCCATGGACTGCTCTATCGCGCAAATCAGCCAAAGCCGCTGCAAATTCCGCCTTGCCTTTGGCCGGGAGATGACGCAGCAGGATTTCCCCGGCCTCGCTATCAAGCGCTTCCAGAGGGACGGCAGCATGATCCTGCTCACTGCCGCGGGCGAAAAGGAGCAGGTGGAAGCGCAGCTGCGCGGGATGAATCCGCTCGTGCTGGAGGCTATGCCGCTTTCGCTTGAAGAAATATTTTTGGATGAAATGGAGGGCACTGATTATGACTTCTCGGAAATCTTCCGCTAATCCGCGCCGCTATACCTTCCGCACAACGCTTACCTCCAACTTTCTGCTTCCGCTGCTCAACACAATTTTACTCACGCTGCTGCTGCCAGCCTACAATCTCATGCAGTTCCTCCAGCTGGAACAGGACGCGATTGGCAGCGAGGGCGCCGCGCCCTTGCGGGAGACCTATACCTACTTTCTCTTCGGCGCTCGGGAAATGTCGGGCGACATCCTGCTGATTGCGGGCTGCGTGCTTCTCTCCGGGCTGCTTGGCGTGATGGTATTCCGCTTTATCGCCAGCAAGAAGACGGTGAATGTGTATTACAGCCTCGGCATTACGCGCAAGGCGCTGTTCACCTCCAAGTATCTGGCGGGAATCCTGATGCTGGTGGTATCCGTAGCAATCCCGATGCTGCTGAACCTGATGATCAACATTTCCTATCTCGGCTCCTCCTGGCAGCTATGGAGCGCAGCGGCCTATTATTTCTGGAGCATTTCAATCCTCTGCTGCTTCGCCTTCACGGTGACGGCGGCGGTGTTCAGCTGCGTAGGCACGGTGGCGGAGGGGTGCTTCTTCCCCTTTGTCATCTTAGGGGCGCCCACCATTGTGCTGTACTGCCTGCAATTTTTGATGGCAACACTCTATGGCAACCCTTACGGCGTCTATTTTTACGGCTCCAACGTCCCGTCGTCAACGCTGCCGGCCATGTTCCAGGCTTTTAACCCGCTGCTATTCCTGCGCGACGGCCTGGTAAACCTATGGGCACTGGATGGCTCCGGCAAAACGATACCGTCCATGTATGGCCTGGAGGGGACGGCCTGGAGCCGGCCCGATTTTCTCCCGCTGATTTTGTGGACGGCGGCAGTCGTCGCCGTGATGTTCCTGGGGATGTATTTATTCCGCAGGCGCAAGGCGGAAATCTGCGGTTTTCTCGGCGCGAACCGGGTGCTGAATTTCCTCATCACCTTCCTGCTCGGCTTTTTGGGCTTTGGGCTCGTGGTCCGCTTCACGGAGGAAACGCTCGGCATGGCGGTGGCCATCCTGCTTGGCCTGCTGGTGTACGCTGTGATTTATTGCGTGGTGGATCTTGCGCTGATCCGCAACGGCCGGGAATTCCTGCGCGACATGGTCAAGCTGCCGGCTCACCTTGGCATCGCGCTGGCGGCAGGCATCCTCTTCGCCACAGGGCTGCTCGGCTTCAGCAGCCGCCTGCCTGAGGTATCAGAGATTCGGAGCGTTTCCGTCACTGTGCCGACGGATTGCTTTATCGGCACAGGGTGTTCCTCCACCGGCTATGGCTGGGTGGATTACGATTGGGCCTCCACCGGAGACCTGCTCAACGGCATCACCGGGGAGGAGGATCTTCGGCTCGTCCGCGCGGTGCAT
>USBP01000220.1 GCA_900552985.1 uncultured Oscillospiraceae bacterium | reverse complement strand
TCGGCATACCGATGAAACCGGTAACCCGTTCGCGCCAGATCCTCTCCCCGGAGCGGGCGCGTGCGTATGAAATCTGGTATGACTGGGCGGTGCGGCACGAAATCTTATAAAAATAAAAAGGCGCGTTGGCATCCGTATGCACAGGCGATTCAACAGCTTTTGAAAGGAACGGTTCCATATGGATAAATATTTGATTATCAACGCCGATGATTTCGGCATGTGCCATGCAGCCAATCTGGCCACCATGGATTTGCTCAAGAAGGGCGGCGTCACCTCCGCCACGATCATGATGCCGTGCAGCTGGTCGGGCGAGGCGGCAGCCTTCGCCGCGCAGCACCCGGAGTTTGCCATTGGCATCCACCTGACGCTCACCAGCGAATGGCGCCATTACCGCTGGGCCCCTGTCTCCCATGCGCCGGCGGAGAGCCTGCGCGATCAGGATGGATACATGTGGCATGAAAGCGATGAGTTTGAAAAGCATTGCGTGCTCGAGGAGGTGCGCGCGGAGATTTTGGCGCAGGTTGCGAAAGCGAAAGCGCTCGGCTTCGGCACGCCCTCCCATTTGGATAACCATATGGGTTCCCTATACGGAATTGAAACAGGGCGGCTGGAGCTGCTGAACCTGACGCTCGACCTCTGCTCGGAGCTGCACATGCCCTTCCGGCTGCCGACCAGCTATATCGCGGCACAAAAGGTGCTGTTTGAGGGCAGCGCCTTCACAGAGGATATGGTCAAGATGCTGCTGGGCAACGTGCGCGATTATGCGCAGAAGAAGCAGGTGCCGGTGCTGGATTATCTGCTCCCCCACGATTGGGATGGCCCGCAGGCGCAGAGCTATGACAGCTTCCGCGATTATATGCTCACCCGGTTTGAATCCTTCCCGGATGGCGTATCCGAAACCTTCCTCCATCCCTCGCTGGAGTGCGAGGAGCTCAAGGGTATCACCGGCTCCTGGCAGCACCGTGTCTGGGAGCACCGCCTGTTTGCGGACCCAGCCACGCGCCGGCATATCGAGAGCTGCGGCATCCAGCTAATCAATTACCGTGATCTTGCCAAAATGCGGCTGGGGGGCTGAAGCCACAGGAGCGCTGCATATTATGAAACGGAGGGAGCAGCCCGTAAGCGGCGGCTCTCTCCGTTTCTTTCTCATTTTTATCCCCAAAAACGATCACACTGAAAAATGCTGCCCCACAAACGCGCTTGCGGCCGGATGCACTCAAATCGCTTCAAATATTTCCTGTAGCTGCCGGATAAAGGTTTCCGCCGCTTTGGAAAGCACCTGATACTTTTTCCATACAATCCAAGCAGAAGCCTCCAGCGGAGGGGAAAAGGGCCGAAAGCATAAGGTGCTTCCATGGGTATGAATCAGCTTGTCAAAGCAAAGCGCGTAGCCCAGGCCCTCATCTACCAGCAGGGAAGCGTTAAAAACCAGATTGTAAGTAGCCACAATGTTCAATTTGTCCGTGTCCCGCTTCAGCCACCTGGATAAATACTGGTCGTCGCCTCTCTGGTGGGAAATAATCAGCGGTTTATCCCACAAATCTTCCGGGCAAATCTTCTGCTTTTGCGCAAGCGGCGCGTCGCGCCGCATCAGCACGCCCCAAGTGTCCTTCACCGGGATGGGCAGCGCTTCATATTTGCGCAGGTCTACACTGCCGAACAACAGCCCAAAATCGATCAGCCCCTTATCCAGGGATTCGAGCACATACTCCGCATTGCCGCTGGAGATTGAATAGTGAATATCGGGGTAGGTTTTCTGTATCTTTTTTGCCGCACGGGCGAATAAGCGGACAATATCCGTTTCGCCTGTGCCGATATACACAGTGCCGGCGATTGTTTCATCCGAGCGCGTGAGCTCCTCCTCCGTCCTTTTTACAAGGGAAAGAATCTCCTCCGCCCGCTTGCGCAGGAGCATTCCCTCCTCCGTTAAAACCACCTTGCGGGAGCCCTTTGTTCCACGAATCAGCAGCTGCTTCCCGAGCTCCTCCTCCATTGCCTTCAGCTGCGTGGAAAGGGTGGGCTGAGAAAGGTGCAGGGATTCCGCCGCCGCAGAAATGCTCTGTTCCCTTGCCACCGCCAGAAAATACTGTAAAACGCGCAGCTCCATTGCCTCGCCTCCTAATCCATCATGCGCCGGTGTGATATAAAATCTATAGGTTTCACCTATGAATTTATATTATGACTAAGTATTTGTCAAGTCAGAAAACGAGGACTATAATAATAGCGGAGTAAAAATCCGCCCCTTTCGTAGCAGCGGAGCGAAAGCGGGGAGTAGTATGATCGAAAAGGTGAGCAGAGAGAATATGGCAGGCACGGCTTCGGTTCAGGCGATGATTCAAAATTTAAAGGATGCGGGGTGCAGCGCCCAAACGGTGGAGCAATTCCTAACGCTGGAAGCGGAGGGGAAAGCAGCGGAGCAGCTGCAGCTGCTCGCTCTCCACAGGCGCCGGCTTCTAACCCGTGTCCACAGGGAAGAAAAGCGGATCGATTGCCTGGATTATCTGGTTTACCAAATTCAGAAAAAGAGGTCTACCCAATAGTGACACCCTTGAAATGGAGGATTCCTGATGAAAACCATTCAAAATAAGACATTTGATGCAGAGCGCGCCCTGTATGGCAGCCAGGATATTTTTGTGAAGGATTGCGCCTTTGACGGCCCTGCCGACGGCGAGAGCGCCCTCAAGGAAAGCGCCAACATACAGGTGGAGCACTGCTTTTTTAACCTGCGATACCCCTTCTGGCATGACCATGGGCTGAAAATTGAGCATTCCGAGATGACACCCCTGTGCCGCGCGGCGCTATGGTATTCCGACCATATTGAAATCACAGGCACCAAGCTCCACGGCATCAAGGCCCTGCGGGAATGCGGCGCAGTCAAAATGAAGGGCTGCGATATTGTTTCTCCGGAATTCGGCTGGTCCGTGCATGGCATTGAGATGGAGGATTGCAGCGCAGAGAGCGAATATTTTATGATGCGCTCCACCGGCCTGCGCTTCCGAGAGGTCCGCATGAAGGGGAAATATTCGTTTCAATACATCGAAGACGCCGTGTTTGAGCATTGCCAATTTGATACGAAGGACGCCTTCTGGCATGCGAAAAATGTTCTCGTGCGGGATAGCGTGGTGAAGGGTGAATATCTCGCCTGGTACTGCGAAAATGTCACGTTTGAAAACTGCAAAATCATAGGCACTCAGCCACTGTGCTACTGTAAAGGCCTCAAGCTTATTCATTGCGAAATGGCCGGCTGTGACCTGGCCTTTGAGCGCTCCGAGGTGGAAGCTACAATCACAACGCCGGTGCTCAGCATCAAAAATCCGTATGCTGGCCGTGTGATTGTACCGGAGGTCGGTCAGATCATTTTAGATGATAAAAACGCAAAAGGAGAAATCATCGTTCAAAAACAAACCCCAAAAACGGCCTGCGTCTGCGCATAGCCGTTGCAATGGGCGGCTGCACGGCCGCTTTAAAAAAAACGGGACGATGCTGCGCACCGGATGGCGGGGCGTTACCGGCCCAATCCGCCGCATGCAGTTTTGAGCGGCGGCTCACGGGCAGGCATCACGTTCCTTTAGGAGGCGGTTCCATCTTGAGACGGAAAGGATTTTGGCTCCTCGGCAGCGTTATCCTTTTGGCAATGCTGTTGGCCGGATGCAGTAACGGGAGGCAGCCGGCC